>JAITMI010000331.1 GCA_031277435.1 Pseudomonadales bacterium | reverse complement strand
AGTTCTGGAATGATGCCGTATTGCAATTCCGACATACGCCCCAAGTCGCCGGCGCGGCGCGCGGCGTCGAGATCGATGCGCGCTTGTTCCAGATCGCTCTTGATCTTTTGCGAGCCTTGCAGCGAGCTTTTTTCCGCGCGCAGAACTTCGTCGAGATCGGCGTATTCCTTTTCCAGTTTGACGATTTCTTCCTCGAGTTTTTCCAGGCGTTTTTTCGAGGCTTCGTCGGTGTCTTTTTTCAGCGCTTCGCGTTCAATCTTCAATTGGATCAAGCGGCGGTCGAGGCGGTCCATTTCTTCCGGCTTGGAATCGATTTCCATGCGGATCAGGCTGGCGGCTTCGTCGATCAGGTCGATGGCCTTGTCTGGCAATTGGCGGTCAGTGATGTAGCGCTGCGACAATTTGGCGGCGGCGATGATGGCGGAGTCGGTGATGTTGACGCCGTGGTGTACTTCGTAGCGTTCCTTGAGACCGCGCAAGATGGCGATGGTGTCTTCCTCGTTCGGTTCTTCCACCAGAACTTTCTGGAAACGGCGTTCCAGAGCGGCATCTTTTTCGATGTATTGGCGGTATTCATCCAGCGTGGTGGCGCCCACGCAGTGCAGTTCGCCGCGCGCTAGGGCGGGCTTGAGCATGTTGCCAGCGTCCATCGCGCCTTCGGCTTTACCGGCGCCAACCATGGTATGAATTTCATCGATGAACAGAATTACCGAGCCTTCCTGTTTGCCTAATTCGTTCAGCACCGCCTTGAGGCGTTCCTCGAATTCACCGCGGAATTTGGCGCCAGCGATCAAGGCGCCCATGTCGAGCGCCAGAATGCGCTTGCCCTTGAGCCCTTCGGGCACTTCGCCGTTGACGATGCGCTGCGCCAGACCATCGACGATCGCGGTTTTTCCCACGCCAGGTTCGCCGATCAACACCGGATTATTTTTGGTGCGGCGCTGCAAGACTTGAATGGTGCGGCGGATTTCCTCGTCGCGGCCAATCACCGGATCGAGCTTGCCTTGCTCGGCGCGTTCGGTAACGTCCACCGTGAATTTTTTCAGCGCCTGGCGCGCGTCTTCATCCTCGGGATTGTCTACGCTGGCGCCGCCGCGCAGCGCCTTTACCGCGTTTTCGAGCGCGGAAGGGCTTACCGAAAAAGAATTGAATAGCTTGCCGAGCGCGCCCTTGTCCTGCATCGCGGCCAACAGCACGTTTTCGCTGGAAATAAATTGATCGCCGCCCTTCTGCGCCAGCTTGTCGGCGAGATTGAGCAATTTGCTGAGATCGGGCGATACGTTGATCTGCCCGTCGCTCTCTTTAATCACCGGCAAGGCGCCGAGCAATTGTTCAAGCCCCTTGCGCAGCGCCGGTACGTCGAAACCCGTTTGCATCAGCAAGGGCCGCAGTGAACCGCCTTTTTGATCGATCAGCGCGATCATCAAATGCACCGGTTCCAGATAGCCGTGATCGCGGCCCAAGGCCAGGGACTGCGCGTCGGCGAGCGCTTGCTGTAGTTTGCTGGTCAGTTTGTCCATGCGCATGAATTTGATCTCCTCTCACATTGATTGCTCCTAAGTAGGAGCGCTAATGGCAAATTCAAGTACTTCAGTTACTTCGAGCGTCAATGCCGTTCCGCATTGCGCCAATAAATATAAATACGCCGTACATTCGGCGCCAAGGAGGCGCTGAGCTGTTCAAATTCCGCTTCCGAGGAGCGGTTGTGCGCGCGCCAGTTGGTGGCGCTGCTGAAGGCGCGGATGGGCGCCAGGAGTTTGCGGATGCCCTCGCCGCCCGCTTGCCAGCGTTTTTCGTCCAGCTCCACCGCGCGCACGTAGCCTTCGCACCAATCATCGACGCTGAGGAATAATTCGCCTTCGTCCTCGTATTCCATGAACAAAGGTTCAAATTCCTCCGGCGCGTCGCCGAGCGTGGCGGCGATGGTGTTGAGGTGGCGCTGCATCAGGTTCATCACCGTGGTGAATTCTTCCTCATTGTTCCATTCTGGTTCAAAATCGCCCCATCCCAGCGCCAGCCAATCGACGTCCTCGGGCCGCACTGGGCCGCTCACCAGCGCGGTGAAGAAACCGTCGAGTTCCGCCACGCTGATGATGCCTTCCTCGGCGTCCTCGGGTTCATCTTCGTCCAGGCGCTCGTAGAGCACGCGGTCGAGCCAATCCAGTTCATCTGGATCGAGAGGGGAAAAATTTTCAGCGTTGCTCACGACATCTCCTTTGGCACGGGAGCTAAAACGATCAAGGAGGCGAAGCGGCCCGTGCGTCCTTCGCCACGATAGGAATACCAAAGCCGCGCCTCGCACACGGTGCAGCGCGGCGCGCCATATACCCGCGTGAGGCCGGCGCGCGCCAGGCGCAAACGCGCCAGGGCGTAAAGATCGGCGAACCATTTGCCTGGCTCTGGCGCGTTCTGGAACGCGGCTTTGGTCGCCGCTGCTTCCGCTGCGGTAGCGGCGTTCAAAAACGCCGCGCGCACTTCATCGCCGACTTCAAAATGACAAGGCCCGATCGCCGGCCCCAGCCAGGCAAGGGCGGCGGAGGGCTCGCGCAAGCGCGCGGCGCTCGCTTCCAGTACGCCGGCAAGCAGGCCGCGCCAGCCGGCGTGGGCTACCGCGATTTCATCGCCTGTGTCGCTGGCAAAAAGTACCGGCAGACAGTCGGCGGTCATCACCGCCAGCACGAGGCCCGTTTCGCGGCAATGAATCGCGTCCGCTTCCGGCACGCTGGCGGCGGTCGCGGCGCGCGCTTCATGTACCACAGTGCCGTGCACCTGGCGTATCCATTGCACTTGTAAGTGGCGCTGGCCGGTGCGCGCTTCCAATTCGGTCAATAACAAGGCGCGATTTTGCGCCACCGCTTGGGCGTCGTCGTCTACGTGCAGGCCAAGGTTCAAGCTGGCGTAAGGCGCCGCGCTGACGCCGCCCAGCCGCGTGCTGACGAAAGCCTGTACGCCCGCCGGCAAGGGCCAGTCTGGTTCCAGTAAATAAAGTTCAGACATCACGGCCACTGGCGTCGGCGGCCAAGGCGGCCAGGAGCATTTGCAGATCGGCGGGCAGGTCGCTGCTCCAGCTCATTTCCTCGCCGCTTTGTGGATGCACTAGGCCCAGGCTGCGCGCGTGCAGCGCCTGGCGGCGGAATCCTTGTAGGACGGCGAGCAGCGCGGGCAAGGCGCCCTTGGGCAGCCGCAAACGGCCGCCATATAAAGGATCGCCCACCAGGGGGAAACCGAGATGCGCCATGTGCACGCGGATCTGATGCGTGCGGCCGGTTTCGAGCTGCAAACGCACATGGCTGTGGGCGCGGAAGCGCGTCAGCACGCGGTAATGCGTCAGCGCCTCGCGCGCATCGGCGGCGCTCGACACCGCCCGTTTCTGCCGCTGCGTTGGATGGCGGCCCAAGGGCGCATCCACCACGCCGCCCGCGGTCACCACGCCCATCACCACCGCCTCGTACTGGCGCGACACCGTGCGCGCCTGCAACTGCTCCACCAGATCCTGATGCGCTTGCAAGGTCTTGGCGACAACCATCAGGCCGCTGGTGTCCTTGTCGAGACGGTGCACGATGCCGGCGCGCGGCAGTTTTTCCAAGGCCGGGCAATGCGCCAAGAGGCCGTTGAGCAAGGTGCCCTCGTAGTTGCCAGCGCCCGGATGCACCACCAGGCCGGCGGGTTTGTTGAGCACCAGCAGAGATTTGTCCTCAAACACGATGTCGAGCGGCAAGTCCTCGGGCGCGAAGGACACCTGCGCCTCCTCCTGAAGCCGCAAGCGCAGGAGTTCGCCGCCTTGCACTTTGTCCTTGGCTTTGGCCGGCTTGCCATCCAGCAATAGCTGTCCGTCGCCAATCCAGCCCTGGAGGCGAGCGCGGGAATAGCCGGGGAACAATTTGACGGCCGCTTGATCGAGCCTCATGCCGGCCAGGTCCTCGCCTACTTCTTCCTGTAATTCAATGAGTTCTGTCATGTTGAGCGGCGCGGCGGCGCGCCAAAACGGTACTGAAGTATTTCAGAGTGGGTTTTAGTAAACTAGGCGGCATTATACAGATGCCGTCACTTCTGGACCTGACTCCCGTGAATCGAATCCTGCTTTCCCTGTGCTTGACCCTGTTACTCTTGTCCGGCTGTTCCTCCAACGACGAAGATACCTCCACTTCCACCGAAGAAGCGTTTTTTATCGCCGGCGCCAGTTCGCTCGACAGCGGTAACTGGCCGCGCGCCATCGAAGTGTTCCAGCAGCTCGAAGCCAACTTCCCCTTTGGCCGCTACGCCTCGCAGTCGCAATTGGAATTGATCTACGCCTATTACCGCAACGGCGAACCCGAAGCCGCCCGCGCCGCCGCCGACCGCTTCATCCGCCTCTACCCCGATCACCCCAACCTCGACTACGCCTATTACATGAAAGGCATGTCCTTCTACAGCGAGGACTCGCGCATCCTGGGCCGCTACATGCCCACCGACCCCAGCAAACGCGACCCCGGCAAA
The DNA here is from genome assembly GCA_031277435.1 of Pseudomonadales bacterium. Lineage (GTDB taxonomy): Bacteria > Pseudomonadota > Gammaproteobacteria > Pseudomonadales > Pseudohongiellaceae > CAILUG01. Next base: position 7,859 of record JAITMI010000331.1, on the reverse strand, counting down.
GCGCGCGAATCCTTCACTGACTTTTCGCAACTCTTGTCGCGCTTCCCCGAATCCCCCTACGCCGCCGACGCCCGCGCCAGAATGATCTATCTGCGCAACCTCTTGGCCGCCTCCGAAGTGCACGTAGCCGAGTTCTACATAGAACGCCAAGCCTACCTCTCCGCCCTCAACCGCGCCCGCTACGTGGTGGAAAACTACCAAGGCTCCCCCGTGGTACCGCGCGCGCTGGAAATCATGACCGAAATGTACCTGCGCCTGGGCCTGAACGACCTCGCCGACTCCACGCTCTTGGTCCTGACCAGCAACTACCCCAACAGCGGCCAGGTGGACGCCAACGGCAATTTCATCGTCTCCACCCAGATTACCGACCCCTCGTTCTTATACTCCTTGAGCTTTGGCCTCTTAGGCTCCAACAAAAAAGACACCCCCCTAGCCCCCACCCGCCGCCCCACCCGCCTCGATACGCCGTATATGGTCGATATCCCTCAACCCCCGCGTGACCGTTCGTTGTTGAACGTGTTGACGCTGGGTTTGTTGGGGGATGATGGGGAGGAGGAAAGCGAGCAGTAAGAAGAAGCAGAATGTGCCTTCGCCGGATCAAACCGTTCCATCAACAATTCAGCCTTCGTCATTGCGAGCGCAGCGGATACAAAACTGGATTGCTTCACCGCCTGCGGCGGCTCGCAATGACGAAGAAGAAAACCACTGGCGCAGGTTTAACCGCAAGGCCATAGTTGGCCGTAACTACCAGATTCGGCGCGGCAAACGAAACTTCTGCTTGATAAATAAGCCCTCGTCATTGCGAGCCGCCGCAGGCGGTGAAGCAATCCAGGTCTGGTTTACGGGGCGACTGAGCGACGTTGGATTGCTTCGCTGCACTCGCAATGACGAGGGCCAGGGCCGATGAGCTGCTTTGCCGCGACTGTGATGGTCATTGTGCGTATTGGTAACATGGCCCCTCGATGAAAAATCCTTGCGTGTACATTTTGGCTAACAAACGAAATGGCACGCTCTATACGGGCGTGACATCGAATCTTATGCAACGTGTCTGGCAACACAAAGAGGAGCTTGCGGACGGGTTCACGAAGAAATATGGCGTAAAACTGCTCGTCTGGTACGAAATTCACGCAACCATGAGTAGCGCAATTACGCGGGAAAAGCTGATCAAAGGCGGCAGCCGAAAAAGCAAGTTGATGCTGATCGAGGCTTACAATCCAGATTGGAGAGACTTGTTTGCGGACATCACCGGCTGATTCATTCCATGTTCTGTAATGGATTGCTTCGCTGCGCTCGCAATGACGATGGATGGACACTGATGAATTGGCTCATGATGCTGCTGATGACATGGGTACTGCGATCATGAATGAAGCCTCAATTCTCCGTCATTGCGAGGCGCGCAGCGCCGCGGCAATCCAGAATCCAGAATAACGACGCAAGAGGGCTTTCGCGGACGGCCTGGCCCTCCCTGCGCCGGGCGCGAGGCGGGAGAGCACTCAATCCACGCTCTTGATCGCCCGCCATTCCTCAGGATGGAACCAAGCCAGGCTGATGGCTTCGTGGATGTCGGCGACGGAGATTTGCAGTTCGTCGATGAAGTCGAGTAAGCCGCGTTCCAGAAGTTCGCTGACGCTTACCGTGGTGGTGATTTTTTTGACGCGGGCGACGGCTTGCAGCACTTCGTCGTGGTTGGGCAGAAGGCGCAGGTATTTGTCGATGTCGTTCAGGCAGTAGCCGATGGCGCGGGGGAATTCGGTGTCTTGCAAGAGGAAGCGCACGACGTCTTCGCCGCGGACGTGGTTGCGCGCGGCCTGGCGATAAGCCTGATAACCGCCGAGGCAGCGCAGGACGTTCATCCATACCACGTTTTCGTAAGGTTCCAAGAGTTGCCGCTGATTGGCGTCACGGTTGAATTCCGGCAAGAGGCTGATCGAGCCTACGTCCACCATGCGCGAGGTCATGTCGGCGCGTTCGACCTTGCGGCCAAGCTGCACGAAGGCGTAGGTGCTGTCGTGATTCATGCTGGCGGCGACCAAGCCGAAAATGCGCTGGCATTCGCCTACTACGGTTTCCAAGAGTTGCTGGCGGCCGCGGCGGCTGCCGGTACGAGCGATGCTGTCCTTCATGTGCAGGTAGAGATTGTTGATCAGCTCCCAGGCTTCGGCGGGGATGATTTCGCGCGTGGTGCGGGCGTTTTCGCGCATGGCGATCACGCTGCTCATCAGGGAGGAGCCGTTGCGGGTGTCGGCCAAGAGAAAACGAATGATCGGTTTTTCTTCCAGCGAATCCTTGGTTTTTTCGTAGGCTTCGTTGCAGCCGATGATGTCGATCAGCGTGCCCCAGCCGATGTTGGTGTCGCGCGGCAAGTCCAGCAACATGCTGGCATAGACGTTGACCAGACGCGCGGTGTTTTCCACCCGTTCGAGATAACGGCCCAGCCAATAAATACGTTCGGCTACGCTCGACAGCATCATCTCAGCGACTCCCCTCGTTGACGATCCAGGTGTCCTTGCTGCCGCCGCCCTGGGAGGAGTTGACCACGTAAGACCCCTTCACCAGCGCCACGCGGGTAAGCCCGCCGGGCGTAACATAAAAATCCTTGCCTTGCAGCACGAAGGGCCGCAGGTCGATGTGGCGCGGTTCGACGTCATCATCAGTGAGAATCGGCGCGGTGGACAAGGACACCAAGGGCTGCGCCATGTAATTGCGTGGATTGGCCTTGATGCGCTGCGCGAAATCCTCGCGCTCGCGCTTGCTGGCGCGCGGGCCCATCAACATGCCGTAGCCGCCGGATTCGTTGGCGGGTTTGACTACCAGTTTGTCGAGATTTTTCAGCACGTAGTCGCACTGTTTGGGGTCGATGCAGAGATAGCTGGGCACGTTGGGCAGAATCGGATCTTCGTCCAGATAGTATTTGATGATTTTTGGCACATAGGTATAAATCACCTTGTCGTCGGCCACGCCGGCGCCGGGCGCGTTGGCCAGGCCCACGTTGCCCTTGAGCCAGGCGCGCATCAAACCGGCCACGCCAAGCGCGGAATCGGGATTGAAGGCTTCGGGGTCGAGGAATAGATCGTCGATGCGGCGGTAGATCACGTCCACTCGCGCCAGACCGTCGATGGTTTTCATGTAGACCTTGTCCTGATCTACCACGAGATCGCTGCCCTGCACCAGTTCCGCGCCCATTTGCTGCGCCAGGAACGAATGTTCAAAGTAGGCGGAGTTGTAAATGCCCGGCGTCAATACCACGATCTGCGGATGCGGCACTTCGCGCGGCGACAGCGTGCTGAGCATGTCGAACAGGCGGTCGGGGTATTCGCCGATTGGCTGAATGTCGTAATTCTCGAACAGTTCTGGGAACACGCGCTTGGTGACAGTGCGGTTCTCCAGCATGTAGGACACGCCCGAGGGCACGCGCAGGTTGTCTTCGAGCACGTAGAAACGGCCATTGCCGTCGCGCACCAAGTCGGTGCCGCATACGTGCGCCCATACCTGATGCTTGGGCTGCATGCCCTGGCACTGCGGGCGGTAGTTGCCGGAGTCGGCGATTAAATCCCAGGGTACGACTTTGTTCTTGAAGATCAGACCGTCATTGTAGATATCATGGATGAAGCAGTTGAGCGCGCGCAGGCGCTGTTCCAAGCCGCGGCTGGTGCTGGCCCATTCCTTGCCGGGAATGATGCGCGGGATCAGGTCGAAGGGCCATTGCCGGTCGATGTTGCCGGCCTCGCTGTAGACCGTGAAGGATATCCCCATGGTCTTGATCGCATGGTCCACGGAATCCTTGCGGTATTGCAATTCCTGCTGCGAGAGAGAGGCAAGATATTTCGCCAGAACGCGGGCGTGCTTGCGGGGATTGCCTGGTGAGCTGATTAGTTCGTCGTAAAACTCGCCGCTCTGGTAAGATTTCCAATCAATTGGCATATTGCGCGTACTGCTCGAACCCTAACTTATTAACAACGTTTTTATTAAAGAGTTTGCAAAATGGCTATAAAGATCGCCATCCAACATCACACTGCATACCGTTTTGACCGGCTGACCCGCATATTGCCACATGTGGTTCGACTGCGTCCAGCACCTCACTGCAAGATGCCGATTCATGCGTATTCCTTGCAGGTGAAGCCCGAGCAGCACTTCATCAACTGGCAGCAAGACCCCTTCTCCAACTACCTGGCGCGGCTGGTGTTTCCGGAGAAAGCCTATGATCTGGTGTTCGACGTCGAGGTGGTGGTGGACATGACCATCATCAACCCCTTCGACTTTTTCCTGGAGGAAAACGTCGAGATTTTCCCCTTCAAATACGAAAAGCAACTGCGCCGCGACCTCACGCCCTACCTGCAAGTGGTGGAGCGCGGCCCGCTGCTGTTGCAGCTTTTGGCGAAAATCGACCGCAGCCGGCAGAGCACGATCGGCTTTTTGGTCGCCGTCAATCAACTGGTGCAGCAGGCGGTGGGTTATCTGATCCGCCTCGACCCCGGCGTGCAAACTTGCGAACAAACGCTGGAGCGGCGCAGCGGCTCCTGCCGCGACAGCGCTTGGCTCTTGGTGCAGGTGCTGCGCCATCTCGGGCTTGCCGCGCGCTTCGTGTCGGGTTATCTGGTGCAGCTCGCGCCGGATCAGAAAGCGCTCGACGGCCCTTCGGGTCCGGAAAAGGATTTCACCGATCTGCACGCCTGGACCGAAGTGTTCATTCCCGGCGGCGGCTGGGTTGGCCTCGATCCGACCTCGGGCCTGTTTGCCGGCGAAGGCCACATTCCGCTCGCCTGCACGCCCGACCCACAAAGCGCCGCGCCCGTTACCGGCTCCACCAGCGTTTGCGAAGTGGAATTTTCCTATTCCAATACCGTCACCCGCATTCACGAAGACCCGCGCGTCACCAAGCCTTACAGCGAGGAACAATGGCTCGCCATCGACGCCCTGGGCCAGCAAGTGGACAACGATCTGGAACGCGGCGAAGTGCGCCTGACCATGGGCGGCGAGCCCACCTTCGTGTCCATCGATGACATGCAAAGCGCGCAGTGGAATACCGCCGCGCTGGGCGACGACAAGCTCAAACTCGCCGGCAATTTATTGCAGCGTCTCAAGCAGGATTTCGCCCCCGGCGGCCTCTTGCATCACGGCCAGGGCAAGTGGTACCCCGGCGAACAACTGCCGCGCTGGGCGCTGGGTATTTTCTGGCGCCGCGATGGCAAACCGCTGTGGCGCGACGACAAGCTGCTCGATTCCCCAAGCGCCAGCGCCAAGGCCAAGCCCGCCGACGCGCTGCGTTTCGGCAAGGCGCTATGCGAAGCGCTCGAACTCGACTCGCGCTTTTTGGTCAGCGCTTACGAAGATCAAGACTACTACCTGCACCGCGAAGGCAAACTGCCCGTCAACGTCAGCGTGAGCGACAGCAAGCTGGCCGACGCGCAGGAACGCAAACGCCTGCGCCAAGTATTCGACCAAGGCTTGAACGCCAAGGCCGGCTATGCGCTGCCCCTGGCCTGGTCGGGCGATGCCAAACGCGGCCAGTGGATCAGCAGCCGCTGGCAATTCAGCCGCAAAAAAATGTTCCTGGTGCCGGGCGATTCGCCGCTCGGTTTGCGCTTGCCGCTCGGCAGCCTGCCCTGGGAAGTGGAACGCGATTACGATTTCGCCGTCGATCCCTTCGACGAACGCGGCGAACTGGAAAAGCCCAGCGGCGCCAAACGCAAGAGCGAAGGCAAGGAAAAACGCCGCTGGCTTGAAAAGCTGGTCCACACCGCGCTGTGCGTGCAGGTGCGCGAGGGCCATCTTTATCTTTTCATGCCGCCTTTGACGCAATTGGAAGTCTATTTGCACCTGTGCGACGCCATCGAACAATGCGCCGCCACGCTTAATATACCGGTGATTCTGGAAGGCTATGAACCGCCGCGCGATGCACGCCTGCGCAAGCTGCTCATCACGCCCGACCCCGGCGTGATCGAAGTCAACGTGCACCCCACTTCCACCTGGGGAGAACTCACGCAGCTCATTTCCACGCTCTACAACAGCGCGCGCGAATGCCGCCTGGGCACGGAAAAATTCATGCTCGACGGCAAACATTCGGGCACCGGCGGCGGCAACCACGTCACCATGGGCGCGGCGCGCGCCGAGGACAGCCCGTTTTTACGCCGCCCGGAACTCTTGGGCAGTTTGATCCGCTATTGGCAGAACCACCCTGCCCTGTCTTATCTCTTTTCCGGCCAGTTCATCGGCCCCACCAGCCAAGCGCCGCGCGCCGACGAAGCGCGTGACGACAACATTTACGAACTCGAAATCGCGCTGCAACAATTGCCGCGTGGCAATTCCGAGCAACCGTGGCTGGTGGACCGCATCTTGCGCAATTTCCTGGTGGATCTCACCGGCAACACGCACCGCGCCGAATTCTGTATCGATAAGCTCTATTCGCCCGACAGCTCCACCGGCCGCCTCGGTTTGGTGGAATTTCGCAACTTCGAGATGCCGCCGCATTGGCAGATGAGCGCGGTGCAACTGTTGCTGCTACGCACGCTGGTGGCCTGGTTCTGGAAGCAACCGTACACAAAAGCGCTGATTCCCTGGGGCAACCAATTGCACGACCGCTTCATGCTGCCGCATTTCATCGCGCAGGATTTGAACTGGGTGGTCAAGGATCTCAACGAGGCCGGTTTCGATTTCTCCGCCGACTGGCTGTTGCCGTTCCAGGAATTCCGCTTCCCGCACTATGGCCGCATGCACGTCGCCGGGCTCGACATCGACATCCACGGCGCCATCGAACCCTGGCACGTACTGGGCGAGGAAGCCACCGGCACCGGCACCGCGCGCTACGTGGATTCCTCGGTGGAACGATTGCAAGTATTGGTGCGCGGTCTCAGCGGCAACCGGCTCATTTTGTGCTGCAATGGCCGCCGCATTCCGCTGCAACCGACCGGACGCGACGGCGAATTCGTAGCCGGCATCCGCTACAAAGCCTGGGCGCCCTGGTCGGCGCTGCATCCGACGATTGGCGTGCATACGCCGCTGGTGATCGAAGTGGTAGATACCGATTTGAAACGCTCGCTCGGCGGCTGCCAGTATCACGTCGGGCATCCCGGCGGGCGCAACTACGCCACCTTCCCTGTCAACGCCAACGAAGCCGAAGCACGCCGCACCGCGCGCTTCCTCACCCAAGGCCACCGCCAGGGCAAGCTGCGCATCCGCGACGAAGCGCCACATCCGCAAACCCCATGCACGCTCGACTTGCGCTACATGGACCGCCGCGGCACTACGCAATCCTGATGGAAATGGAGCTTTCCCATGAGAACCGAACAAGCGGCGCCCGCCGCCTGCAACCTTGTGCTCTTTGGCATCACGGGAGATTTAGCGCGCCGCAAATTGCTCGGCGCGCTATATCACCTCGACAAAGGCAATCTCTTGCACCCCGGCACGCGCATCCTCGGCCTGGCGCACGGCAACTACAACGCCGAAGAATTCCGCGCCCTGGCGCTCAATTCGCTGATGCAATTCGTCGGCAGCAATCTCGATCAGGAGGTGTTGCGGCGGCTCTTGCAGCGTTTTAGTTACCGCGGTCTGGAATTCGCCGACGCGCAAGCCTATGCTTCATTGAACGATTGGTTTACTGAACAGCCCCAGAGCAGCCTGTTCTACTTCGCCACCCCGGCGGCGATGTTCAGCCCCATCTGCCAGGGCCTGCACGCCGCGCAACTGATCGCGCCCGACAGCCGCGTCATCATGGAAAAACCCATCGGCGACAGCCTGCTTAGCTCACGCGCGGTCAACGACACGGTAGGCGCGTATTTCAGCGAAAAACAGATCTACCGCATCGACCATTACCTGGGCAAGGAAACCGTACTAAACCTCTTGGTACTGCGCTTCGCCAACGC
>JAITMI010000270.1 GCA_031277435.1 Pseudomonadales bacterium | reverse complement strand
AAGCAGCACATCCGCCAACCTTTTCAAGGCCGTCAACTCTTTGACTGACAGGTTCTCCTTGACGTTTTTGGCGAATCCATGCACGAAGAAACTATGAGGTCCAGACCGAAACAAGATGATCGTTCTGAAACCGCCAGATTTGCCGCCACCCACCCTAGCGACACGTTGCTTGAATACGCCGCCGCCTAGATCAGCATCATGACGGCCCGCCGTTACAGCTTGCGCAGCTTGCAGCAACGCCGAATCAGTCAGCCCCGCCTTGCGTGCAAAACGGGCAAATTCCTTCGTGAGGTAAACGCTCATTCGCGGGAACACCAGTTGAAGTGCGCAAAGTATAGCTCTTGGAGCTATGCCTTTCAAGCGAAAGGCGTCATCTCAGGTGACGCCCGTTTCTCCTATTTATACTGGCTGCCGATTCGCTAACAAATGTTCCACTACCGCCGGGTCGGCCAGCGTGGAAACATCGCCCAGGTTCTCGGTTTCGTTGGCGGCGATCTTGCGCAGGATGCGGCGCATGATTTTGCCTGAGCGCGTCTTGGGCAGGCCGGGGGCCCATTGGATTACGTCTGGCCTGGCGATGGCGCCGATTTCCTTGGTAACGAGCGCCAATAATTCCTTGCGCAGTTCATCGCTCGGCGCGGCGTCCAGCATCAGCGTGACATAGGCATAAATGCCCTGGCCCTTGATGTCGTGCGGATAGCCCACCACCGCGGCTTCCGCCACCAAGGGGTGCAATACCAAGGCGCTTTCCACTTCCGCCGTGCCCAGGCGGTGGCCGGAGACGTTGAGCACGTCATCGACGCGGCCAGTGATCCACCAAAAACCATCTTCGTCGCGGTGCGCGCCATCGCCGGTGAAATAATAGCCGGGATACGGTTTGAAATAGGTGTCGATGCAGCGCTGATGATCGCCATAAATAGTGCGCAATTGCGCCGGCCAGGATGCGGTGAGCACCAGGTTGCCGGCGCCCACGCCTTCCACCAGTTTGCCCTCGGCATCGACCAGCGCCGCTTGCACGCCAAAGAAGGGCAAAGTGGCCGAACCGGGCTTGAGCGGCGTAACGCCGGGCAAGGGCGTAATCATGTGGCCGCCGGTTTCGGTCTGCCACCAGGTATCCATGATCGGGCATTGGCCGTTGCCAACCACATGGTAATACCATTCCCAGGCTTCTGGATTGATCGGTTCACCAACGCTGCCGAGGATGCGCAGCGAGCGGCGCGAGGTGCGGGTGACCATGTCATCGCCCTGCGCCATCAAGGCGCGGATCGCGGTGGGCGCGGTATAAAACTGCGTGACCTGGTATTTATCGATCACTTGCCAGAAACGCGAACTGTCGGGATACGTCGGCACGCCTTCGAACATCAAGGTGGTGGCGCCGTTGGCGAGCGGGCCGTAGACGATGTAGCTGTGGCCGGTGACCCAGCCGATGTCGGCGGCGCACCAATAAATGTCGCCCTCGTGATAATCGAACACATAATGGTGCGTCATCGCCGCGTGCAATAAATAACCGCCGGTGGTGTGCAATACGCCCTTGGGCTGGCCGGTGGAGCCGGAGGTATAGAGGATGAATAGCGGGTCTTCGCTGTCCATCGCCTCGGGCTCACAGACGCTGCCGTGTTTGGCGAGTTCCTCGTGATACCAAAGATCACGCCCCGCCTTCCAGTTCACCGCGCAGCCGGTGCGGCGCACGGTAATAACGCTGTGCACGTCAGGGCAGTTGCCAAGCGCAGTGTCGGCATTGGTTTTCAGCGGAATACGTTTGCCGCCGCGCATGCCTTCGTCAGCGGTGATGACGATACGGCAATCGGAGTCCAAAATGCGGTCCTTGAGCGCTTCCGGCGAAAAGCCGCCGAACACCACCGAATGCGCGGCGCCGATGCGGGCGCAAGCCAGCATGGCGACGGCGGCTTCTGGAATCATCGGCATATAAATGCAGATGCGATCCCCCTTGCGCGCGCCGCGCGCACGCAAAAGATTGGCGAGGCGGCAGACTTCCTCGTGCAATTCTTTATACGTGATTTCGCGCTGTTCGCCGGGCTCATCACCTTCCCACAAAATCGCCACCTGCCGCGCGCGCGCCGGCAAATGGCGGTCGAGACAATTGACGCTGGCGTTGAGCTGCCCGCCAATAAACCACGCGGCATGACCCTTGCGCAGATCACTCTCATGCAGCCTGTGCCAGGGCTTGGACCAGCTTAAAAACTCCGTCGCCATGCGCGGCCAAAAAGTGGCGGGCGAGTTGATCGATTCATCGTACAAACGCTGATACGCGGCGAAATCCAGATGCGTCCTGCCCTTGAGCGCGGGGCTGACGGGATACACTTTGCTGTCTGACACGGTTACTTCTCCTTGAGCCTGATTACAACGGTAGCGTTTGAGTGTGCGATTTCGTTGCGCTTAATGCAAGACGGGGTTGGGAGCCCGCTTGTTTCAAAATGGATATTTATTCTTCCCCGTCTGAATCGTAATCCACTTCAACTCCGTCATTTCATCCATCGAGAAGTGCCCGCCTTCGCGGCCGTGGCCGCTGTTTTTGACGCCGCCGAAGGGGATTACGGGTTCGTCGCGCACGCTGGGGCCGTTGATGTGTACGGCGCC
>JAITMI010000220.1 GCA_031277435.1 Pseudomonadales bacterium | reverse complement strand
AGGGTCGTTGCCCATGCGGGTGCCGCCGTGGGTGTGGGTGCTGGCGAGGGCGCCGTTGCCGCCTTGGCCGCCGGTGACTTCAATGGCGCCGGCGGCGCGGAACCATTCGATCATTTTTTGCCCGGCGTGCGCGGCGGCTTTCGGCTCGCTGTCCTTGGGGCCGGCGGTGATGCGCAGTACCGGGTCGCCGAAGGGGTCGGTGACGTTGGGGTCGAGGTCGGCCCAGGTGTTGCTGTAGGGGTAGGTGTTGCCTTGCAGATAGGCGGAGGTCCAGCGGCCTGCGTTGTCGCGGATGAAGCGTTTCCAGTCCGCGCCCCAGCGCCTTTGGGTGCGGCCATAGGTGTTCATGCCGGCGGCGCCGATGGGGTGTTTTTCGGTATAGGTGTGCAAGCTGGCGCCGCCGATGAAGCCGAGGCCGCCGTGGTCGAAATTATCATCGGCCCAATCGTCCACCATCACGCCTTGCGCGATGGCGCCGTACCAGATGTTGATGTCGAAGGGAAACAAGGCGGAAACCCCAGCGCCGGCCTGGCCATCCCAATGCGCGAAATAATGCTTGCCCACCTGGCCGCGATTGTTGCCCAAGCCTTCGGCGTGGCGCGGCCCGCGCGATAACAATAACAAACGGATATTTTCGAATGTGTAACAACCGATCAAAATCACGCGCGCCGGCTGGAACCATTCTTCGCCATCACGCAAATACATGACGCCGGTGGCGCGGCCCGTATCATCGGTAACGATGCGGCGCACGTTGGCGTTGTCCACCACCGTGAGATTGCCGGTGGCTTGCGCCTTGGGAATGGTGGTGACGTCGGTGGAGCTTTTGGCGCGCAGATGGCAGCCGCCGCGGTCGCACCAGCCGTGCAGCGCGCAACCTGTGCGGCCCTCATAAACTTGCGAGTTGATCGCGGCGGGGCCGCGATAAGGGTGCCAGCCTAGATCTTTCGCGGTTTTCATCATGTGGTCGAGATAATCGCAGGAACGCAGCGGCGGCATCGGGTATTCGCGCTGGCGCGGGCCTTCGAAGATATTGCCCGCGGGGTCGATGCGGCCCTGAATGTTGCCGGCCTTGCCGCTGACGCCGACTTCGTATTCGACGTGATCGTAAAAAATTTCCAATTCATCATAAGACAGCGGCCAATCTTCCACCGTGCTGCCTTGTGGCAAATAGCTCGCGCCATAGCGTTCGAGCGTGGCGCTGCGCACTTTGAAATCCCAGGGGTTGAGACGCCAGCTTTGCGCGTGATAGTGGATCGAGGTGCCGCCCACCGCGTTCATCATGGGATGGCGGGCGCCTTGACGCGCGACTTCGGTTTCACTGCGGCGCGTGGTGGGAATTTCGCCCGCCACCTTGTTGCCGGTGGTAACGAGGGCGCGCACGTTGTTGTGAATTTCATCGGCGCGGTAGTCGCGCGCGGGGTCCATCCAGGTGCCGGCTTCGAGGCCGATTACCTTCAGACCCGCGCGGCACAAAGGCAGTACGGCAACGCCGCCAGCGGCGCCAAGCCCCACCACCACGACATCGGTTTCAGGCAGATTAGTCGCCATCGTGCTGTGCTCCATAAGCTGAGGTGTGCAGTAAGGGTAAACGCCCGCCCATCGCCTGCATGGCGGGCGTGGAGGCCAGCATGGCGCCCGGATAGCCGATCAAATCCCAGCCGGCATAGTTGCGATTGCCGCCGTAGTAAGGGTCGCTGAACATGCCTTCGAGCGTGAGGCGCAAAATGCGATTGAAACCCGCCTGCCCCGCCGCCTCGGGAAACTGCCCTGCTTCCATCGCCATTAGAAGTTCGTCCTGCGTATCCGCATCAAGCGCGGCGAATTCCATGCCGTGTTGTTCGCGCGCCTGCGTCTCCAATGCCGTCACGGTGGCGCGCAATAAGGGCAAATCATTCTGGCTCCATTCGCTCAAACAGCGTTCAAAATAATCCAGCACGCCGCAATCGCTCGCGGCGGGGCTGAATTCATCGGCGGGTACCAGGCGATCAACCAAGGCGCTCAAGGTGGCCTGTTCTTGCAGGGTGAATACCGACGTCAATGGCGGCGGCGCGGCGGATGGCGTGGTGGTAGCGCAGGATGTGGCGATCAACGCCACGCCGCCGGATAACAGCGCGCGGCGGCTGAGCGCGCCTGGGTCTTGCGTGGTGGACATATCCCCTCCAAGCGATGAGTTGTTGTTGTCGTGTTCGTTCTTGGGTTCTGGCAAGTACCGCCGCATTGAAGCAAACGAAGCTGGTAGATGCCAAGTGTCCGTGGTTATTTTTCTTGCGCGCGAACGGCGCTAATCCGCCGTGTTGAGGCTGTCGTGCAAGAAAGGATGTTATCGCTTCGGTTTGAGTAGGCGAGGCGGAGGCAGTAATGGCTCAGTGACGCCACGGTTCAAGATCGGTATGCGTGAAATCGCGCCCTTTGAACAGTAAGGGTGCGTTATGGCTTTTGGCGAGAGCATAGGCCGCGCAGTCGCAGAGATTGAGTTTTGCTTTGGCGTGGAGGCCTTTGCCGAAGCGGTCAAAAGCTATGGCAGCCAAGCGTACCTGCTCCTCGTCAAATGCAATGACACTGATTTTACTCACCCTCAAAAAACGCCAAAAA
>JAITMI010000196.1 GCA_031277435.1 Pseudomonadales bacterium | reverse complement strand
GGGGGAGGGAGTAGCGGGCGTCCCCTCTCCCGCTTGCGCGAACATCCCCTCCCCCGCTTGCGGGGGAGGGTTAGGGTGGGGGACCAAGAGCTGTAATGCCTGCACCACCGTCGCCGCGTTATCGAGCGGAAAACCGTTGCGCGGCAGAGCGCTTAGCGTCAACTCAGCGCCCCGCGCATCCCGTCCGCGCCAGGTCCAGGTGTCGCCATTGTCTTCCCACGAAAAATCCTCGCCCTGGCGCAAGAGCAGCGCGCCGATGCGCGCCGCTTCGCTGAGCACGCTCTGGGGCGGATCGAGTTCGCCATAGAGCGCGTACTTGCCAGGGCGGAAAATCCCGGCTTTTTCGCGGCCTATGGCTTCGCGGGTGTCGCCCAGCCAGTCGAGGTGATCGAGCGCTACGTTGGTGAGAATGCTCAGCTCGGGTTCGACGATGTTCACCGCGTCGAGCCGCCCGCCCAGGCCGACTTCGAGCAGCAGATAATCCGGGCGCCGCTCAGCGAACAGCGCCAGCGCCGCCAAGGTGCCGTATTCGAAATAGGTCAGCGACACCTCGCCGCGCAGCGCTTCCACGGCGGCGAAGGCGCGGCACAAATCAGCATCGCTGACCGGCTCGCCATCAATCGCCACGCGCTCGTTGTAGCGCAATAAATGCGGCGAGGTGTAAGTGCCTACGCGATAACCCGCCGCGCGCAGCACGCTGGCCAGCATGGTGACCGTGGAGCCTTTGCCGTTGGTGCCGCCAACGATGACGATGCGGCTATGGCGCAAATCAAGCGCTAGGCGTTCATACACCTGGCGCACGCGCTCAAGGCCGAGATCGATTGTGCTCGGGTGCAGGCGTTCCAGCCAGCTCAGCCATTCGGGGAGACTACGTTGCATGAGGTCGGCGTGCATAGTGTGCGCGAGGCGCTGGCGCTGTGTGGAACGCTCAGTTCTTGCCGTCTTGCGGCTCCTCCACGGCGCCATTATTTTCGGCGGCGGGAGGCTCAGCGGCGGGCTCGGCAAAAGGCGCATCCGGCGCGGCATCGGGCTCGCTAATAAAGGGCGCGTCAACGCTCACCTCATTAGCGATAAACTCGGGCGCCAGTTCGGTCGCGGCCTCGGTGGCTACCTCAGCGGCCACATCGACGGCGGGGCCAGCGCCCAATTCTGGAACGCTATCAGCGAGGGCTGGTTCATTGATGGCAATGGCGACGGCGGCGTCCGTCAACTCATTCGCCGCAAGCTCAGTGATTGGCGGCTCTGCAACGCTTTCGCTGAACAAATCCGGCGCCGCCGTGGCCAAGGGATCAGGCATGAGTTTATTGATGAGCCCGGCGATGCTTTCGCGCATCAAGTGGCGATGCACGATCATGTCGATGGCGCCGTGTTCCAGCAAAAATTCGCTGCGCTGGAAGCCTTCGGGGAGTTTTTCGCGCACGGTCTGGCGGATCACGTCCTGCCCGGCGAAGCCGATGAAGGCGCGTGGCTCGGCGACGTTGACATCGCCCAGCATGGCAAGGCTGGCGGACACCCCGCCATATACTGGATCGACCAGTACGGAAATATACAAGAGCCCTTTTTGTTTCATGCGTTCCAATGCGGCGGCGGTCTTGGCCATTTGCATCAGCGAGATCAAGGCTTCCTGCATACGCGCGCCGCCGCTGGTGGCGAAACACACGAAGGGCAGATTGCGTTCCAGGCAGCGGTTCGCCGCCAGGGTGAATTTTTCGCCCACCACCGCGCCCATCGAGCCGCCGATGAAGCCGAATTCAAACGCGGCGGTCACCACCTCACGCCCCAGCACCCTGCCCTGCATCACGATCAAGGCGTCTTTTTCGCCGGTGGCCTTAGCGGCGGCACTCAGGCGATCCTTGTATTTTTTCAGATCGCGGAATTTGAGAATATCGACCGGTTCAATATTGGCGCCGATTTCTTCGCGCTCTTCCCGGTCAAGGAAAAAATCCAGGCGCTGGCGCGCCGAAATGCGCATGTGATGGTCGCACTTGGGGCACACTTCCTGATTGTCGTTCAGGCTGTCGCGGTACAGCACGGCCTCGCAGCGCGGGCATTTTTTCCACAGCCCTTCCGGCACGCTGCGGGCTTTGGCGCTGGGGGTGGTTTTCACCCGCGCCGGCAGAATCTTGTCGATCCATCTGCTCATGAGAGTTACCTTTGTACTGTCATTATTCTTGCGTCGCGTAGGTTGGGCTGAGCGTAGCGAAGCCCAACGGCGGCCGTTTTGAATGCCTTTTGTTGGGCTTCGCGTTGCTCAGCCCAACCTACGTTTATATCCGTTTATATCCGTTATGTCCGTTTATCCAGCGCCTCGCGCATTGAGGCAATCACTGCGGTCTGTTCGATCAAGCGCGCCTGGCTGTAATTTTGCTCCGGCGCCAATTCCGCGATGCGGCTCACCAGCGCGCTGCCTACCACTACCGCGTCCGCCAGCGCGCCGATGCGCGCGGCACTTTCGCCATCGCGGATGCCGAAGCCAACGCCGATCGGCAAATTGGTGTGGCGGCGCAATTTGGCCAGGCTCGCCGCTACCGAATCAACATCCAGATGCGCGGCGCCGGTGACGCCCTTGAGCGACACATAGTACACGTAGCCGCTGCTTTCCTGGCAGATTCTCTGCATGCGTTCGTCATTGGTGGTGGGCGCCACCAGGAAGATCGTGTCGAGCCCCGCCGCGCGCAGCACGCGCTTGGGTTCGCCGGCTTCCTCGGGCGGCAGGTCCACGATCAAGACGCCATCGACGCCGGCCTCTACCGCGGTGGCGGCGAAACGCTCATAGCCCATGCACTCCACCGGGTTGAGATAGCCCATTAGCACCACTGGCGTCTGTTGATCGACGGTACGAAATTGCGCTACCAGTTCGAGCACGTCATATAAGGTGGTCTTGCGCGCCAGGGCGCGTTCCACCGCGCGCTGGATCACCGGGCCGTCGGAGGAAGGATCGCTGAAGGGATAGCCGAGCTCGATGACATCAGCGCCATTTTTGACCAAGGCTTGCATCAGGCCCAAGGTGGTGACGAGATCGGGGTCGCCCGCCGTCAGATAGGGAATCAATGCCTTGCGGCCAGCGCTGCGCAAACGGCTGAAGGTGGACTGGAGACGGCTCATAAAATTCGCTTACTGATTTTTAACCTATGGTTCAAAGTTTGATCTGGTCGATATTAGCGATGGTGTGCAAATCCTTGTCGCCGCGGCCGGAGAGGTTCACCACCATCACGTAATCCTTCGGCAAACTGGGCGCCGTCTTGATCGCGTAAGCCACCGCATG
>JAITMI010000076.1 GCA_031277435.1 Pseudomonadales bacterium | reverse complement strand
GGACAAGGGCGCGGCGTGGTGGTCGCCACCGGCGCGCGCACCGAGATTGGCCGCATCAGCACGATGCTCAGCGCCATCGAGCCCTTGACCACGCCGCTGCTCAAACAGGTCAACCGCTTTGGCCGCCAGTTGACCGTGTTTGCGCTGTTGACGGCGGCGCTACTCTTTGTGTTCGCGGTAACGGTGCGCGATTATGGCCGGCTGGAAGCCTTCATGACCGTAGTAGCGCTGGCGGTAGGTTTTGTACCTGAAGGTTTACCCGCGGTGATTACCATCACGCTGGCGATCGGCGTGCAGCGCATGGCCGCGCGTCATGCCATCGTGCGGCAATTGCCGGCGGTGGAAACGCTCGGCGCCACCAGCGTGATTTGCTCCGACAAAACCGGCACCTTGACGCGCAACGAGATGACCTGCCGCCAGCTCGTTACCCAGAGCAGCGAGTGTCTAGCGAGCGGCGCCGGCTACGCGCCGCTGGGCACGCTGGAACGCCAAGGCGGCGGCGCGATTGACGCCGGCACGCTGATGCTGGCGCGCACTGGCCTCTTGTGCAACGACGCCGCGCTGAGCGAAAGCGCCGGCCACTGGCAAGTGACCGGCGACCCGATGGAAGGCGCGCTCTTGGCCCTGGCGCTCAAGGCCGCGCTCAACCCGCAAGCCGAACAGGCCGCGCATCCGCGCCGCGACGTGATTCCCTTCGACGCCGCGCACCGCTACATGGCCACGCTGCACGCGGACGCAAACGGCGGCGCCTTGCTGCTGCTCAAAGGCGCGCCCGAGCGGGTGCTGGCGATGTGCACTGAGGCGCTCAGCGCCGATGGCATCGCCACCACGCCTTTGATCGAAGCCGATTGGCACGCTCATATTGAACGCTTGGCCGTTAATGGTCAGCGCGTGCTTGGCTTCGCGTTCAAGCGCCTGGCGAACGCTGAACACATTGATGAAACGCAATTGAACGGCCTGACCCTGGCCGGGGTGATCGGCTTCATCGACCCGCCGCGCCCCGAGGCGGTGGCCGCCGTTGCCGACTGCCACGGCGCCGGTATCGCGGTGAAGATGATTACCGGCGACCACGCCGCCACCGCGCAAGCCATCGCCGCGCAACTGGGGCTGGCCGCCGCACCGCTGGTGGTCACCGGCGCCGAACTCGACGCAGTGAGCGACGCCGATCTGCCCGCGCTGGCCGAACGCACTCAGGTGTTCGCCCGCACCAGCCCCGAACACAAGCTGCGCGTGGTGCGCGCGCTGCAAAGCCAGGGCGCGGTGGTGGCGATGACTGGCGATGGCGTCAACGACGCGCCTTCGCTGAAGCAGGCCGACGTCGGCATCGCCATGGGCCACAAGGGCACCGAGGCCGCCAAGGAAGCCGCGCGCATCGTGCTGGCCGACGACAACTTCGCCTCCATTGTCGCCGCCGTCAGCGAAGGCCGCGTGGTTTACGACAACATCCGCAAAGTGCTGGCCTGGACCCTGCCCACCAACGGCGGCGAAGTGATGGCGGTCATCAGCGCCTTGATGCTGGGCCTGACGCTGCCTTTGACCACCGCGCAAATCCTGTGGATCAACATGGCGCTGACCATCACTCTCGGCCTGGTGCTGGCCTTCGAGCCGCCCGAAGACGGCGTGATGCGCCGCCCGCCCCGCCCCGCCCGCGCGCCCTTGCTCACACCTTTCATGCTGTGGCGGCTGGCGCTGGTGTCGGCGCTGTTCGCGCTGGCCATCCATGCCGTCATGCTGTGGGGCCAGGTGCGCGGCTTGACGCTGGAAGCCACCCGCACGCTGGTCGTCAACGCCATGTGCGCGCTGGAAATCGGCTATTTATTTTCGGTGCGCTACCTGCATGGCAACTCGTTCACCTGGCGCGGCGCGCTCGGTACCAAGGCGGTGCTGTACGCCATTTTGATCGTACTCGTGCTGCAACTAGCTTTTACTTATACGCCGTGGATGCAGGCATTGTTCGATACGCGCGCGCTGGACTTGAGCGATTTATTGATCGCTCCGGCGCTGGGCGCTTTGGTATTGCTGCTCTTGGAGATCGAAAAAACCGTGCTGCGGCGGCTCGGTTACTTTGATGAACTACGCGGCTCCACCTCGAATTCTCCCGAATAACGGAACACTTGGCCAAAAATAGGATGCGTGAGGCGAAAATCCATGTCATAACGGTTTTCGCTTAAAGCGCGTTCCACAATCGTGGTATGGCCAAGCGCCAGCCATTCTGGAATCGTCAACAGCCAGCGCCCGAGTTTCAGCACGAAGCGCTGGCCTTCATAATGCAGCCGGCCTTGTTCATCCACCCGCACGGCCATTTCCAAACCCAGCACGGGATTGATGAATTCAAGCAGGCGATTGCCGCCCGCGTATAACCAAAAACTATTGAAGTGACGGACTTGCCCATCGGCATAGCTCATGCTGCGCCGCCAAAGCTGCCGCTCGCCCGCCATGTTGCGTTGCACCAGTGTTTGCACCGAGGTACCGGAACGATCGATCAAAGCGCCCATCCAGCGTAATAGCGTAAGCAAGGGCTGCATGAAACGCGGATAGTCGATATCGAGATGACCGCTTTCCGTGTTGCCGCCCGCGCGGTAATGCGCTTGCAGGGCGGGCGGCAATTGCTCCCACGCGTCGCCGAGCGCTTGTTGCATAAGGCTTTTTTGCAGATTTTGCATGATCAGACTCCCAGGTAGTCGAGCAGCATCGCAAGCGGAGCTACCGATAGATGTTTGAACACCATCAAGGCCACCACCAGCACCATCGCGATAAACGCCGGCACGCCCAGCCAAAACCATTGTCGCGCCATGCGCCAATAAATATCCGGCAAGGGCGCATTGCGGCTGGCCGCATCGGCGGCAATACCTTTCATGCGGATTTGCAGCCACACCACCGGCAGCCAGCACAGGCCGGCGAGTATATAAAGGGCGAGGCTGAGGAGGATCCACGGCGTCGTCAGCGACAGGCCCATCAGGCTCGCCAGCCACAAACCGCTGAGCGGCTGGAAGATCACCGTAGGCGTGGTGAATAGCCAATCGGCGAATACGACCTGGCGATTGGTAGCCGCGATGTGTTCGACATTGCCGCTGCGATCCGCCATCCATTTATAAAAGGCGCTGCCGAGTCCCGTGCCGAACAGCAGCACCATGCTGAGGATGTGCAGTGTTTTGAGTATGAGATAGGTCATGGCTGTTCTCCAGTAGCAAACGCATCGGTAAAAAACAGAGAGGGCGTGAAAGGCAGCGGCGGGCGGCCAAGGAATTGGGTGAATGCCTGAGCATCGGCGTGATAGCCGGCGGCGAGCATCCGCAGGTTGTCCGGCGCCAAAATCGGGCTGCAATAACGGCTCACGTAAGAGAGCGCCAGCGCCGCTTTGAATGGCACCGGCAGCAAGGGCCCGCGCGGTAAACCTTGCGCCTTGCGCATTTGTTGCAGCCATTCAGTAAACGTGAAAGTTTCCGCGCCCAGCAGGTCCAGCGTTTGCCGGCTGCGCGGCGCGCTCAGGCTATGCAGCACGGCGGCGGCGACATCGCTGATATGCACCGGTTGCACGCATTGCCGGCCATCGCCTACCACCGGAATCAAGGGCAAACGCGCCAGCCGCATGAATAGCGCGGCGCTCGTGCC
>JAITMI010000069.1 GCA_031277435.1 Pseudomonadales bacterium | reverse complement strand
CTCAAGTTCCGTGCGGACCACGGTAGGCTCCGCGCCAAAAAGAGTGGCATGATTGAGCGTAATGCCGGTGAGCGCGAAAAACACCAGACTCGTCAATAATGCGATCGACAGGTAAATATGTATGGTACGGGACCACTGTAACAAGGTGCGATTGATGGCCATGAGAACTCGACTGAATAGCGGTATTGAAACGATAAGGCGCGGATTATGGGCCATTTTACTCTGCGCGGCATCCGTGTTGGCGCAAAACGCGCCAGCGCCGGTGCAAGAGCACTACGACGGCGTGCTCGGCACCTCGCTCGACATCTCCCTTTACAGCCCGGATGCCGCGCGCGCGGAAGCGGCGATCACCGCGGCGCTGGCGGAAATCGCCCGGCTGGACGCCATTTTATCCACCTGGCGCGACGACAGCGTGCTGATGCGCCTCAACCGCGAACGCAGCGGCGGCGATCTGCCGCAAGAATTGCTGGATGTGGTGAGCCTGTGCGAATTCTGGCGCGAGCGTTCCAATGGCGTGTTCAGTTGCCGCCTCGGGCGCATCGAACGGATTTGGCAAGAGGCGCGGCAAACGCAGCAATTACCAGCGGCGCAAGAACTCTTGCAATTGAGCCGGCGCATCAATCAGGCCACGCTCGACATCGACGCCGAGCGCCGCGCCATCACGCTCGGCGAGGACATCGAACTCGACCCTTCCGCGCTGGCCAAAGGCTACATCATCGACAAAGCGGCGGCGGTATTGCGCGCCGAATTGCCCGAGGCGGCGGCGATCAAGCTCGACATCGGCGGCGATGCGTTTTACTGGGGAACGCCGCCCGGCAGCGAAGGCTGGCAAGTGCAAGTGGCCGACGCCACGCTCACCGCCGACAACGGCGCCTTCATCGCCAACATCGCGCTCAACAGCCAAGGCGTGGCCACCAGCGGCCATACCAGCCGCACGTTCACTATCGGCAGAATCGCCTACAGCCATATCTTCGACACCCGGCGCGGCTGGCCCACCTCCGACAGCACTTACGCCGTCGCCACCGCGCCCGACGCCGTCACCGCCGATGCGCTGGCCACCACCTTGGCCGCGCAATCCTTCGCCGCCGCGCGGGAATGGGCGCAAACGAATTTAGACGAAAGCGTTCAAATACTCTTGGTCAACCGCCAGGGACAAGAGTGGTATACGCCGGGCTGGTTCGATCTTTTGTATGGCGAACAGCGGCGCCAGTTGCAAGCCGAAATCAGCCTGAACATGGACTACACGATTCCCCGCACGCGGCAAAGCCCGTATGAACGGCCTTACGTGGCGGTATGGATCGGCGACGCGCAAGGCAAGGCGCTGCGCAATCTGCTGCTATTGGGCGGCGACGGACGCTGGGCGCGCGACAATAGCACCTGGTGGCGGCGCACTGGTAATCAGATACGGCTGGAAAATTACAACGTCACCCGCCCCACGCGCGGGCCGGGCGAATATCAACTGGGGTGGGATGGCAAGGACGAATACGGCACCTCACTGCTCGAAGGCGAATACGTGCTGAACGTGGAAGCCGTCAGCCGCTACGGCGGCCACGACTACGTAGCGCAACCGTTCAGTGTAAAACAAGGCACGCAGCGCTACGAAAATCCTGGGCAGGGAGAGGTAGGGCCGTTCAGTTTTAGCGTGACGGTGGCCTCGCCATAGCGCGCGGCGGAGCCCGCGCTTTTTAATCCCCGCGGCCAGATTGGCCTCTTATGCTTTAGACTGAATCTTCTTTCTAATACGAGCATGACCAAAAGGAAACATACCGCCAGAATTTCGCTTCAACGGGTGGCCGAGGCGCATCTAATTGACGTGCTTAGTGGTAAGTGGGACGGTGTTTTTGATTTCCGTGGCAAGCCCGTCAGCCAATGGGCGGAAGTTATCGCATCAATAGAAACGCAGTGTCCGGGTTTTACGCACGAGGAATACGTCGATGCGATTATTAGAGCAAATCGGGACAATCGGTAGGTGAAGCGGCTTCAGGGCCGGTACGCCTTGAGTTCCAACCAGGCATTGTTCAGCGCATACGCCTTTTGTGAACGCTTGGCTAATCGCCCAGCACATCGCTACGCGGCGGCGTCCACTTTGTGAGATACGGCGGGCATTCAGCCGCCGCGGCGTCGAGACGCAGGGTGGTGAAATTACCGCGTAGCGAATTCCCGAAGCGCAAATCGCTGATGTTTCCTTCGCTGATTACCGGCGCTCTGGCGAATTGCAACCAAGCGTTCACGCTACAATTTTCGCTGGCTAATTGGCGCAATTCGGCGAGCGGCTGCCGCGCCAGCGTGGTCCAGGCGAGGGAAGTATTGGCGCCGCAGGCGGGCGAGGCGGCGGAGGGCAAGGGGATGCTTTTTTGACTTATCAGTAGTGTATCGTCTGGTTCATGAGTCAAGCGCAATGCGTCCCAGCACAGGGGATTGGCGGGGCGCGGGTTGAGGATGAGATCGACCGTGCGCGCGGCGGCATCGGGATCGGCGCGGCGAATCTGCCGCACCGCTGCTTCGTTCAAATTGAATGACAAGAGCACGAAGACGCCGGTGGCCACCAGCGCAATCACGGAACGGCGCGCTTCGTCGAGCGGGCGCAGCAGCAGGATAAAGACGCCGCCTACAGCGGCCAAGAGCGCCACGGCGGGCCAGGGAAACAGACCGATCGCCAAGCCAATCAATGGCAAGGTGCCGAGCAAGGCCGCCAATAGCCAGCGTCCGCGCCAGTAGCGGATGTTCAGCACCACCGCTACGCCGAGCAAGGTCCAGAACCACGGTTCCAGAATAAATACCGCGTCGCCGTACAGCCATTGATTCGACAGCGGATAGAAGGGATGAATGCCGTAACTGTTCCAGCCGTCAGCCAAAAGATGCGAAGCCAAGGCCAGCGCCACCAAGAGCCAATAGCGCCCAAGCGCATCCCCAATCTCCTTCCGCACGCGCGGAATCAGCGTAATGAGCCAAGGCACCACCGCCAGCGCCACCAGCCCAACAATGGTGTGCGTATGGCCGCGATGATGCAGCAGATAACCGAGCGGCGGCGGCGTGAGGCGGGTGTAGATCAGGTCCAGATCCGGCAGGTTGGCGGCCAAAAGACCAGTGATGTAAAACACGCGCCGCCGCAAGGGTGACCTGTCGCGGGGCAAGGTGGCGCCAGCCAGGGCGGCGCCGAACAGCGAGTGGGAGATGTTTTCCATGAGACTCAGAAACGCCTATCTGGCAAAAACTTATTCATCCAACACGCTACGCACCGGCAGTTGCGCCGAGACGCTGGAGCCGTCGCCAAATTGCAGCGTGAGCGTGATTTCGCTACCTGGAACGAGCGTTTCGCTAAGCTGTTCCAACATCAGATGCGAGGCGCCGCTTTGGAGTACGAATGCGCCTTGCGCGGGAATGGTGAACTTTGCGGTTGGCATCATCATCATCATGCCGTCATGGTTCATGGTGTTGTGCAGGCTGACCTTGCCCGCCGCGGGGGTTTGCGCGCCGGTGAGATCGACGGCGGCATCGGCGGTGTTGCGTAGCGTCATGTAGGCCGCTCCCGCGCCGCCGCCGGGCGGTGGCGCGCGCACGTAGGCGTCTTCTACCAGGATTTCGGCTTGCGCCAAGGCGCTCAGGCTCAGCAGGGAGAGGGCGAATAGGATGCGTTGCATGGATTGGTGACCTCGGTTGGTGTTGGTTGTTAACGATGGTGTAAAATTTGTTGTTGTGAATTCTCAAGCT
>JAITMI010000057.1 GCA_031277435.1 Pseudomonadales bacterium | reverse complement strand
CAAGACATCGGCAAAGCCAGCTTTGCCGGATTTCTCTTTGCGCAAGACTTGCACGGCTTCTTGTACCGTTTCCCGTGCTTGTAATTTGAGTTTTGGCGTTGCCAGCAGATCCGCTACGGTATCCGCAATTTCCTCTGGCGTGGCATGGTAAAGCGATTGCAAAACCCAGCTCTCCTTACGTTGGGTAAGGAATCATAAAGTAAGCGGCGCGGGGGAATCCATAGCGCCTACTGCTTTGGGGCATCACAACAAATGACAAGCCACCAAACGCCCCGGCAGCACTTCGCGCAAAGCGGGGCGTTCTTCAAAACAGCGCGCTTCGGCTTTGGGGCAGCGGCCGGCGAAGCGGCAGTGGGCTTTGAGATCGACTGGCGAGGGAATTTCGCCGCTGATGAGTTGATCTTGCCGTTGCCGTTCATGTTCCGGGTCTGGCTCGGGGTTGGAGGCGATCAGGAGTTGGGTGTAGGGATGCAGCGGGCGGAAATACAAGTCTTCCGCTGGCCCGAGTTCGATCAGCGAGCCGAG
Source organism: Pseudomonadales bacterium (assembly GCA_031277435.1). Lineage (GTDB taxonomy): Bacteria > Pseudomonadota > Gammaproteobacteria > Pseudomonadales > Pseudohongiellaceae > CAILUG01. The sequence continues at coordinate 6,578 of JAITMI010000057.1, read as the reverse complement.
GTACATCACCGCCATGCGATTGGAGACGTAGCGCACCATCGATAAATCGTGGGCGATGAACAACATGCTCAGCCCCATCGACGCTTGCAATTCTCCCAATAATTGCACGACTTGCGCCTGCACTGATACGTCGAGCGCGGAGATGGGTTCGTCGCAGATCAATAATTTCGGTTCCACGATCAAGGCGCGGGCGATGCCGACGCGCTGGCGCTGGCCGCCGGAAAATTCGTGCGGATAGCGCGACAGATGATCGGCGTGCAAACCCACCCGTTCCAGCCAGTACACCACTTTGTCGCGCAGCGCGGCGAGTGAGCGGCCTTCGCGGATCGCCAGCCCTTCGGCGATGATTTCAAAAATCGTCATGCGCGGGTTGAGCGAGCCGTAGGGGTCTTGGAAGATCATTTGTATTTCCGAGGCCTGCTTGCGGAAATCCGCCGCGCCGTAGCGCGCGGGCAAGAGTTCGCCGCGATAGCGCACCTCGCCGCCGCTTTTGTCGTGCAAACCGATCAGGGTTTTGCCGAAGGTGGTTTTGCCCGAGCCGCTTTCGCCGACCAGGCCCACGACTTCGTGTTCGGCGATGCCGAGGCTCACCTCATCGACGGCATGCACTTGGCGCCCGCCGCTGAGGCTGAAAAATTTACGCAGGGCTGTGGCTTCGATCAGCATGTCGTCAGTCAGCTTTATTATTGACCATCAGGGAAGTAACCGGCGAGGCCGGCGCCAGGGGATCTTGCAGCCAGCAGCGCGCTTGATGCGTGTGGCCGTAGGCGGGCGGCGGGGTATCGCGGCAAACGCGCATGGCCTGTGCGCAGCGGTCAGCGAAACCGCAGCCGGGCGGCGGCGCGAACAAATCCGGCGGGCTGCCGGGGATGATTTGCAGTTGGCGCTTGCGCGGGTCGTTGCTCGGCATCGCCGCGCGCAAGCCCAAGGTGTAGGGGTGGGCCGAACGGTAAAAAATGTCGTCCACCAGGCCGGATTCCACCACCTGCCCGGCGTACATCACCGCCACGTCGTGCGCCATGCGCGCCACCACGCCGAGGTCATGCGTGATGAGGATGATCGACAGCCCGTGGCTCGATTGCAGTTCTTGTAATAGCAGCAGAATTTGCGCCTGAATCGTCACGTCGAGCGCGGTGGTGGGTTCGTCGGCGATCAAAACTTCGGGCTTGCAGGCGATGCTGAGCGCGATCATGGCGCGTTGCAACATGCCGCCGGAAAACTCGAAGGGATATTGATCGAGGCGTTTTTCCGGCTGCGAAATCTGCGTCAGCCGCAATAGCTCGATCACTTCCGCGCGCGCGGCGCTGGCGGAAAGGCCGCGATGCACCACCAGGGTTTCGGCGATCTGCCGGCCAATGGTCATGGTAGGGTTGAGCGCGCTCATCGGATCTTGAAAGATCATGCCAATACGTTTGCCGCGAATGGCGTTGAGCGCAGCGGGGGCGATGCCGATAAGTTCGTCATTACCGAGCCGCGCCGAGCCGCGGGTAATGCGGCCTGGGGGCATCGGGATCAAGCCCATCAGGCTTTGCACCGTCACCGATTTGCCGCAGCCCGATTCGCCGACGATCGCCAGCGTCTTGCCCTTGCGCAATTTGAACGATACGTCGCGTACCGCTTGCACCACGCCGCCGTAAGTGTCGAATTCCACCGCCAGGTTATCGACTTGTAATGCGTAGTCGTGGGTCATCATTCGCGTGATCTCAAACGGGAATCCAGCGCATCGCGCAAACCGTCGCCAAGCAGGTTGAAGGCCAGTACGGTGAGGCTGATGAAAAACGCCGGGAACAATAATTCATGCGGGCTGGACAGCATGGTGCGGATGCCTTCGTTGCTCATCGCGCCCCAGGAGGGGGTGGGCGGCGACACGCCCATGCCGATGAAGGATAAAAAAGCCTCGGTAAAAATCGCCATCGGGATAGCGAAGGTGAGCGTCACCAAAATCGGCCCCATCACGTTCGGTACCAGGTGGCGGAAGATTAAATACAGCGATCTGGCGCCCAACATGCGCGCCGCCTGCACGTAGGCTTCGCCGCGGATTTGCAGAATTTGCCCGCGCACCAGCCGCGCGCTGCTGGGCCAACTGAGCAGCACCAGCGCCAACAGCATGGGGAAAATCCCGCTCTCGCCCGGCCCGATGCCAAAGCCGATGCGGAACAGAATCATGAACAGTAAAAACGGCAGCGCGATTACGAAATCGGCGATGCGCATCAGCACGATGTCGAGCGTGCCGCCGAAGTAACCGCAAATGCCGCCGTAGACGATGCCGATGGCGATGAACAAGAGCGGCGCCACGATGCCGATGAACAACGAGACGCGCGCGCCTTCCATGATGCGCGCCAGGACATCGCGGCCCAAGTAATCGGTGCCAAAGGGATGCGCCGGCAGTTGTACGCTGGCGCCCACCGTGGCTTCCAGGCCGCGTTCGCGCGCCTGGGTGGTGGTGATGGCGCGTTCGGTGGTCACCGCCAGCGTAGTGCCGGAGGCGGCTTCAGTGAGGCCATCGCTGGCGATCACCGTGTACCAATAGGTTTGCGGGCGCAGTTGCAGGCGGTCGGCGAAACTCAATTCCTCGGGCCGCAGCGTTTCGCCGAGCGGCAGGCCCAAATCTTGCCCGGAATCGGGCGCGTGATCGTTGCGGTAGATGAGATAGTGCTGTGCGCCCGGCACCGCATTCCAATACAGCCGCACGTATTGCGTGGTGGCGGCGCCTTCCACGGTGAGTTGCGTGGTGGCGCCGAGTTCCTGGCCTTGTGGCAAGGGCAGAGCGTCGCCGCGCACGCCTTCCCAGGCGCCCGGATCTTCCACCACCAGCGCCGCGCTGCCCCAGGAGGGGCCCTGCGAAATCATGTCGAGATCCTGCAATGTGTAATCTTGAGTCCAGAACCAGGGGCCGAGCAGAGTGAATAGCAAGAGCGCGATCACCAAGTAGAGGCTGCTCAAGGCGCGGCGGTTTTTCTTCAGCCGCAGCCAGGCGTCCTGCCAGTAGGAGAGGGAAGGGCGCACGATGCGTTCGGCATGGGTCGCCGGCGGCGCGGGCGCGAAATCGGCGGCGCTGAGCTGGAATGATTGCTTGCTCATGTTACAGCGCTCCCAGGCGAATGCGCGGATCGATGAAGCCATACAGAATGTCCACCGCGATCACCATCAATACCAAAAAGGCGCCGAAAAATACCGTGGTGCCCATGATGACGGTGTAATCAAGCTGCGCCACCGCCTGCACGAAATAGCGCCCCAAACCGGGAATCGCGAACACGCTTTCCACCACGAAACCGCCGGTGGTGATGATGGCGATGGCCGGGCCCAATACGGTGATCACCGGCAAAATCGCGTTGCGCAATTGATGGCGGAAGAAAATCCGCAAGGCGGACAGCCCCTTGGCGCGCGCGGTGCGGATGTAGTCGGTGTTCGCCACTTCCAGCATTGAGGAGCGCATCAGGCGCGTCATGTAGGCCATGGTGCTCATGCCCAGCACCAGGGCCGGCACTAGCGCGGAACTGAAACTATCCCAGCCCGCCACTGGCAGAATGGAACGCCCAGTCCATTGATTGAGCGTGAGAATGCCAAGCTGGCTGAAGGCGGCGAACACGAAGCTCGGCACCGAAATGCCCAGGATCACCACCAGCATGATGGCGGCGTCGGGCCAGCGGTTGCGGTACAAGGCCGCCAGCGCGCCCCATAACACGCCGCCGATGGTGGCGAAAAACAGCGACAGCACGCCGAGCGAGGCCGATACCGGGAAGTGTTCGCGGATGATGTCGTTGACCGCGCGGTTTTCTTCGGTAAAGGAAATGCCAAAATCACCCTTGAGCATGTTGCCCATGTAAAGTACATATTGTTCAAATACCGGCCTGTCGAGGCCGTATTGGCGTTCCAGATTGGCGCGGATGGTGGGGTTGACGGCCTTGTCGTTCGCCAGCGGATCACCCGGCACCAGGTGCATTACCGTGAAGGTGGCGGTGGCGATAAACCAGATGGTAAAAATACCGATGCCAAGACGTTTGAGAATATAAAGCAGCATGGCCCTTACTCGGTTACGTGCGCGTAGGTGAAGGTGGTTGAGGCGCCGGTCTGGCTGAACACCACTCCTTGCAGGCGCGGATCCCGCACGCCGTTACTGACGCGCTCGAAATTGGGCAGAATCACCGCCTCGTCAATGATGTGCTGCTGCATCCTGCCCAGCGCGTCCATGCGTACTTGCTGATCGGAAGTGCCTTGCACGGTGCGCACGTAAGCGTCGTAAACCGGGCTGTTATAGCGGCCTTTGTTGTTGACGTTCCAGGAAGCGAAAAGATCGCCGAAGGTCAGCGGGTCTTCGTAATCCGGCCCCCAGCCGGCCAGAATCAAATCGAAATTGCCGTTGCCGGATTTATCCAGACGCTGCTTGAAGGTCTGCGCGTCCACCTTGATGTCGATGCCGAGCGTGCGCTTGAACAGCGATTGAAAATACTGCGCTTGCAGGATCGCGCCATTGGTGTCGTCGCAGAGAATCGACAGGGGCGGAATTTCATCGAGGCCCAATTCCTGTTTCGCCAGTTCCAGATATTCGCGCGCCTTTTCTATATCCAAGGACGCCGGCTGCTCGGGATATTCCACGCGGAATTTATCCTGCACGCCGTTCATGTAAACTGGAATGAGCGATCTGCCCGGAATGTATCCGGCGATGCCGATGGCTTTGTAGACCAGTTCCTCGGAATCGTACACCGCCTGCATCGCCTTGCGCAGATTCAAATTGCGGGTGACGCGATCATCGCGATGATTGAACTCGACGTAGAACACCGAACCGTCGGGGTGCGCGTAGATGCGCATGCGATTGTCGAGCGCGCCGCGCAATTGTTCCGCAGCGAGATTGTTGACCAGCGCCAGCATGCCGTCCTTGAACAGGTTGAAAACCGCTTGCTCGTCGTTGGTGATGTAGGGGGTGTCGATGACGTTCAAGGTCACGCTGTCGGCATCCCAGTAGGTGGGGTTTTTCTCCATGCGCAGCGAGGCGCCATGCACCCAACTGGTGATCGTGAACGGGCCGTTAAAAATCATGTTGCGCACGTCGGCGAAATAACGGCCATTCTGCGCCTCGTAGAAATCCTGACGCACCGGGTAATAGATCATGAACGAGGTGAGGCTGAGAAAATAACCCGTCGGCGTTTCCAGCTCCACTTCCAGGGTGTAATCATCAAGCGCGGTAACGCCCAGGGCTTCCAAGGGCAGCTTACCCTGGTTGATGGCCTCGGCGTTTTTGACCGGATACATGATCGAGGCATATTCCGCCGCCACTTCCGGGTTGACCACCTGCCGCCAGGCGAACACGAAATCATGCGCCGTCACCGGCACGCCATCGCTCCACACGGCATTTTGGCGCAGCCAGAACCGCGCGGTGGTGCCTTCCATCTCCCAGCGCTCGGCCACTCCGCCCACCAGTTCATTGCGGGCGTTCTTGCGCAAGAGACCTTCCATGACATGCTCGATGTAGAAGATGCTGGTCTGGTCGGTGGATTTGATGCTGTTGAGATTCGGCGGCTCGCTGCCCTGCGCGATGCGCACCGATTGGGTGGCGAAATCGACGCCTTCCTGCGCCAGCGCGGGCAGGGCGCAAAGCGCGGAAAAGAGGAGCAGGGCGCTGAGGCAATAGCGGAGATAGCTGGAGATGGGCTGCATGAGGGCTCTCGTTAGCGTCGTGGTGTTCATTCAAAACCGATCCTTCCAGCGCCGCAACACGCCAAACACGCTGGCGGGGTTGTGTTCTGGCAAGTCTTCCACGCTGGCGGCCATCGTTACCACTTCGGGCGCGGCGCAGCGCAGAAAAGGATTGGTGGCAAGTTCCAGCGCCAGGGCGCTGGGCAGCGTGGGTTCATTAACGGCGCGTTTGGCGGCGTCCTGGCGTTGGCGTTCGTGCAACTGGGCGTTGTCCGGCATCACGGCGGTGGCGAAACGCAGGTTGCTCAGGGTGTATTCGTGGGCACAGTAGATCAAAGTATCAGGCGGCAGCGCGGCGAGTTTTTGCAGCGAGGCTTGCATCATCGGCGGGGTGCCTTCAAACATGCGGCCACAACCGGCGCCAAACAGCGTGTCGCCACAAAAGAGCGCGCGCGCCCCGGCGCTGAAATACGCAAGGTGTTCGAGCGTATGGCCCGGCACCTCAAGCACCGTGAAACTCTGGCCCAATACTTCAATGGCGGAACCTTCATGCACCGGCTGATTCACCAGCGGCATACGCGGCGTCTTGGGGCCATAAACGGGCAGAGGGCCGCACTCATCAAGCAGCGCGCCGACGCCGCCGATGTGATCGGCATGATGATGCGTCAAGAGAATGGCGCTCAGTTGCAGCTTATGCCGCGCCAGATGGTCGAGTACCGGCGCGGCATCCCCCGGATCAACCACCGCCGCCCGCCCGCCGTCCACCAGGAGCCAGAGGTAGTTGTCCGCGAAGGCTGGAATCGGGCGTATTTCAAGCATGGGTAGGGTAAGCGCTGAAACCGAAGTGGGGCAATAATCGCAACAGTGGTGGGGAGAATGCAATCGGGGGGCAGTGTTCAGGCTTTTTTAGGGAAAAATGTTACCTCGGGCAGTTCCTCGAAGTG
>JAITMI010000036.1 GCA_031277435.1 Pseudomonadales bacterium | reverse complement strand
GGCGCCTGGTTCATCGACTTGCAGCCGCGGGATCTGATCGTAACGGCTACCGATTTGGCGGTGGACGATCCGCTGCGGCTTTGCTTGCGCAAGCGGGGCCCCAAACCGGAGGAGCGCTTGCACGACCTGTGCCGCCTCGCCCCGGCGCTGCGTTATGACGCGGTGCAATATGAGGCGCTGGCGCAGGCTTATCTGCGCGCGGCGGCGCTGCCGGGCCCACGGCAATGGCGCGCGCGGCTTGCCGCCGCCGAAGGCTCGGACGACAATGCGCCTTACCATTCCCAGAAACCACCTTCGGCATGAAGCACGATACTTTTTTTTCACAGCTACAGCGCGCTCTGCCCACCGTGGTCGCCGTGTTGATCAGCGTGCTCTTGTCGTATTACGTGGTGAGCCGCAACGCGCTGCTCAACGATGACGCTTACGGCTATCTGCGCGCGGCGGAATTGTTTCAGAGCGATGGTTTGCGCAGCGTAATCGATCTGTACGGCTGGTACGGCTATTCGATTTTGATCGCTTGGTTCGATCCGTTCATTCCCGGCGGCATTCTGCAAAGCGCGCACTGGCTCAACGCCTTCAGTTACGCGCTCTTGGTGAGCGCCTTCATTCGCATCTGCGTGCAGTTGCATCCGGTGCCCTCGCTGCGGGTATATTGGTTCGCCGCGCTGACGATTCTGCTGTTTCCCGAAATCAACGAGATGCGTTATTTCCTGATCCGCGATTTCGCCTATTGGGCTTTCTCGCTGTGGAGTTTGAGTTTTCTGCTTGATTTCAACGCGCGCCCGCGCTGGTTTAGCGCTGCGCTGTGGTGCCTGTGCGTCTTGCTGGCGATCGCGTTTCGTCTGGAAGGCTTGTTGCCGCTGGTTTTTGTACCGATTTTTCTCAGCCTGCCACCACCGCGCGGCCAGCGCTGGGATAAGCACAAATTATCGCTGCTGTGGGGCGTGCTCGCGATAGGCGTGAGCGTGGTGACGGTACTGTGTTATCTGGCGGGCATCAATCTGCTTGCGTTGATCGGTTTTGCCTACCGCTACTATCTGCCGCTCTTGTTCGACCTCAGCGGCTCGCTGCACGATACCATCGCCGATCTGGGGCAAGTGCTGTTTACGCCCGATAATTTTCCCGGCGCGGAAAATCTCTGGTATGGCGGCATCATCATCGTATTTGCCTATGTGTTCACCGTGGTGGTGAATCTGGTGCAGGCGCTGACTTTGCCCTTGGCGGCGCTATTGTATTGGGGCTGGGCGCAGGGCTTGTTGCGCGCGCTGCCGCAGGCGGCGCGGCCGGTGGCGGCGTATTTGTGGAGCAGCGTGGTAGCCTTGACCCTGTTCATGTTCATCATGCACTTTTTGATCCAGCGCTACGCGGTGCTCTTGTGCCTGGTATTGATGACGCAAGTGCCGCGCTTGCTCGACTATCTGGCGGGCATGGCGCGCGTGCGCGGATTCATGCCGCGTTTTTGCTGGGCGCTGGGGCTGTTTTGCGTGTATTACCTGGCCGACAGCTTCGTCAGCTTCGGCTATTCACGCGCTTACATGGAACAGGCCATCGCCTGGACCAGAAGCGAAGTGCCCGCCAGCGCCATGCTGCACACCAATGACCGCGCCATCGCCTACGGCAGCGGCCTCGTCGCCGATTACGATCTCGTCAGCCGCGACGCCAGCCTGGCGCTGCGGCAAGCGCAGCCGGGCGATTATCTGGTATTGGAAGTACGCAATAGCGATGCCGTGCTGCGCGAGGAACTCGATCAGCAACGCGACTTGCGCTTGCGCGAACGTTTCCGCAACGAGCGCGGCGACGAAGTACGCATCTATCAAAAACAGGCTTACGATCTCTTGCCGCTGAGCAGCCCGCTTCACTGAACCGCGCGATCACTTAGTTCCATGCTAAGCAGGTAATTGATAACGCATGTATCAGCGTCATGCGTGGCGTATGTGGTTGTCAGCTCCGTCACCTTAACACTTGAACCAGTATGCCCCCATCTCAACCTTCCCCCGCGCGTGGGGGAAGGAGCAGCCCGGTTTCAATCCTCACGCCTCCTCAACGCCAGTCTCCTTCGCCAACTTGATAAACCCCTTGATATACGGCACCTGCTGATCCTCCACCCGCACGCCGAGATAAATCTGCTTGTGGATGCCGCCGCGCCCCAGCCGGTAGCTGCGCAGTCGCAGCGTGCTTTTGTATTGTTCCACCAGCCACGAGGGCAGTGCGGTGACGCCGCGGCGCGCGGCGACCATTTGCAGCATGATGTCGGTGGATTCCACGGTTTTGTGTTCGCGCGGTTCGAGTTGGGCGGGTAGGAGAAATTGGCTGAACACGTCCAGCCGCTCCTTGGCTACCGGATAGGTGTATAGCACCTGCTGCGCCAGCGTGGGCGCATCGATGTAGCGCCGTTCGCCGAAGCCCTGCGCCTGGGCGCAGACCAGCACCAATTCATAACTGAACACCGGCACGAATTTCAGCCGCGGTTTGAACACCGGGTCCGGTGTGATCAGCACGTCGATGTCGTGGTTGAGCAGCGCGGTGAGGCCGTCGAACTGAAATTGGCGTTTGACGTCGATGTCCACGCCCTCAAACGCGGCGATGAAAGGCGCGATGCTGCGGTGCAGCCATTCATAACAGGGATGGCATTCCATGCCGATGCGCAACAGCCCCTGCTCGCCGCTCGCCAATTTGCCGATGAGCTGTTCGGCGTGCTCGAAATCGGGCAGCGTGCGGTCGGCCAGGCTGAGCAGAATGCCGCCGGCGCGGGTGAGGCGCAGCGCGCGGCCCTGGCGCAGCCACAGTTTGACGCCCAGGTAGTGCTCCAGTTTGCGGATGGAATGGCTGAGCGCCGATTGCGTCAGATGCAGCGTGCTGGCCGCTTCGCTGATGCTGCCTTCGTCGCGCAGCGCGCGCAGGATTTCCAGATGTGCGCGGTTGAGCATGACAATACCACCTATGAAGAAAATTCATGGATGGCGCAAAACATATCATTATTTTCCGCCGCATGATCTCTCTATCATGCGCGGCCT
>JAITMI010000035.1 GCA_031277435.1 Pseudomonadales bacterium | reverse complement strand
GGTGATTTTCAGATACTCATGCGGGGCACCCCCCGCTTTACGGGCTACAAGCATGACTTGCGGGATATGCCTCCCTGTTAATGCAAACTTCATAAGGTTGGGACTGGCGCAATCAATGCGGTGTTCGATGGTCAAGTCACTGACCGTCGCCTTGCCCGAGCCGCCACCGCTGCCTGAGTGCATCGAGGATTCTTGGAAAACTTCCCACCTCCACTTCAATACATCGATCTCATCTTTGTGTGTGCTATCCTGTGATTCGCCTTTGATTCCATCAATTTTTAGAAAAATGTCTTGTGCCATGCTGTTTCCAGTTGATTACTGTGTTGATTGGGATTGTTTGCGTTTGAAGGGCAGCTCGCCGCAAGAACTTACCAACGAGTCATAGTAATAAAGCCCAATACGCATTCTTTCGCCATAGATGCTGAAAGTTATCTGATCTGAATTGTCTAACGGCATGACTCTAATGTAAGCGACCTTATCATCAGGACCACATCCATAAGGGTCTACATCTTGGTCCATCCCGATTACTTTGAATTTCAAACCATTCCAATCATACCCATTTCTTGCTGTCTCACCCATTATTTCCGTCCGATAGACAACCTGAGTGTCAAAAGCGATCTCGGTTTCTGAGATATCTAGGATTATGGGAGCTTCTCCAGGATACGCACCGACCTCGTACCAACGGCCAAATATAGTGTCTTGAATTTCCTGATCTGATGCAGCGCAAGCGGCGGTCGATAGGCAAATTAACAATAATGCTAACAAACGTAGAATCATTTTACTTTTCCCATTTACCGCCACAGCCGATGCGACCGGGAATACTTGGCGACTTTGTTAAAAACATCACCTTTTGATTCCTGTAGTGCAGCTTGACCAAACATTCTTCCCGTCCAATAATTTCTATCGCTATCAACGTCTTGTCTGTGACTCTCATTCGCCGCGTCAAGCCATCGTCTTTCTCTGATTGCTCTGTTCATCGTTGGGAATCCATCACGCAACCCGGCTTCGCCTACGTTGTAAATCATGTCAAATAGCGCCAACTTGACGCTATCAGGGAAAGAATCGAACTCCCAATAAATTTTCTTCAAAGCCAAGTAACTTCTCTCAATGTACTCATTACGTAATCTTGCCGCAGTTCCGCCATCTATTCGCAGATTGGTCGTACTTTCATAGCTGGTATATCTGCGTTTAGGGCTTCTGGCTCTTTGAGCCATTGAGTCAGCAGCTACAGTGTTGTAAGCCCTTGCAATATCTCCAAGGGCGACTGGCGAACATGCGAAGTCACGGTCGTGGTAAAAGGGAAGTGTCTGAGCATCGGCGACAGAGTACAGTCTTGTTCCAATACCAACAGTCACATACCCCTTGGAGTCAAGGTACATCCATTGAACCAATCTTTCCGCTCCATCCAAATGGGCCTGGATTTGCTGCATTAGCGTTGTTGATAGCACTTTCAAGCCTCTACGTTCAGTATTTCAAGTCCGCGCATACTCGTGTTCTGATCTTTCAATTGGCAACAGGTCCAAGTGAAATACAGTGGGCATATTATGGACGATGCACGGCTATGGCAACTCCACCACCAGCGGCGTTTGCCGTGGCGGATAACAATACTGCCCCTGCGCGCAGCCTTGATAATAGACCGTAAATTCAAGTTGCCGTGCGCCTTGTGCCGTGTTGCCGTAGGCGTTATCGGGCACGGCGCCGAGCGGCAGGCGTAGCAATAGTTGGGTGAAATACACTTCGCTGTCGCCGAAGTATTCATCGTTGAGCAGCGTGCCTTGCGGTACGTCGAAATCATCCAGCGCGCCGCCGTCCGGCAGTTCCAGGCGCAGGCTTTTGCGGTAGAGGTAGTAGCCTTCGGGCATTTCCCAGCGCAGGGTGATGCTGGTATCGGCTTCGACGAAGGCGCTGAGCGCGAAGGCTTGTTCGACCGGCAGAATGCCGGGCACGAGCGGGGCGGGGGCGTTTTGCCCTGCGCCGAGCGTGGGCGCGGTTTGCAGTTGCGCCGCCGCGCTTGGCGGCAGGCTCAGCGATAACAGGAAGGCCAGGGACAAGACACCGCACAGTCCGCCGCGCATGTCCCAGGCTCCTTCAGCCTTCGTAACGCTCGAACACCAGCGTGGCGTTGGTGCCGCCAAAGCCGAAGCCGTTGGACATCACGGCATCAAGGCGCTGGTTGTCGAGGCGCGTGCGCACGATGGGCATGTCGGCCACGGCGGGGTCGAGGTTGTCGATGTGGGCGGAGGCGGCGATGAAGTCATGTTGCAGCATCAGGATGCTGTAGATGGCTTCCTGCACGCCGGTGGCGCCGAGCGAGTGGCCGGTGAGCGACTTGGTGGAGCTGATCGGCGGCACGTTCTGACCGGCGAAGGTGGCGCGGATGGCTTCGATTTCCTTCACATCGCCCACCGGCGTGCTGGTGCCGTGGGTGTTGATGTAGCTGATCGGGCGCTTGGCGCTGCTCATGGCCATCTGCATGCAGCGGATGGCGCCTTCGCCGGAGGGCGCTACCATGTCGAAGCCGTCGGAAGTGGCGCCGTAGCCGGTGAGTTCGGCGTAAATTTTGGCGCCGCGCGCCAAGGCGTGGTCGAGCGCTTCGATCACCAGCACGCCGCCGCCGCCTGCGATGACGAAACCGTCGCGATCCGCGTCATAAGCGCGCGAGGCGCGTTCGGGGGTGGCGTTGTACTGGGTGGAGAGCGCGCCCATGGCGTCGAACATGCAGCTTAATGTCCAGTGTTCGGCTTCGCCGCCGCCAGCGAAGACTACGTCCTGCTTGCCGATTTGGATCAATTCCATGGCATTGCCGATGCAATGCGCGCTGGTGGCGCAGGCGGAGGAAATCGAATAATTGACGCCCTTGATGTGAAACGGCGTGGCGAGACAGGCCGATACCGTGCTGCCCATGGTGCGGGTGACGCGGTAAGGCCCGATGCGCTTGACGCCTTTTTCGCGCAGGATGTCGGCGGTTTCCACCATGTCCTCGGTGGAGGAGCCGCCAGCGCCCATGATGAGGCCGGTGCGGATGTTGGAGACTTCCGCTGCGCTGAGGCCAGAATCCTTGATCGCCTGATCCAGCGACAGATAACCGTAAGCCGCAGCCGCGCCCATGAAGCGCAAAACCATGCGGTCGATGTGCGCGCTGAAGTCGAAATCCACCGCGCCCGCGACGTGGCTGCGCATCCCGCGTTCGGCATATTCGGGGCGGTAGACGATGCCGCTGCGTCCTTCCTTGAGCGAGCTCAGCACGGTTGCCTGATCCGTGCCAATGCAGGACATAATGCCCATCCCAGTGACGACTACACGACGCATTGCTAATGGACCTCTTGAATTCGCCGCTACTGGCGAGGCGTGACGTGATGGATAAGTGGATTCAGCTCAGACTCTCATCGGGCCGGAACAGGCCAACCTTGAGACTTTTGGCAGTATAAATAACTTTGTCATCCACGGACACTTGGCCATCGGCGATGCCCATGATGAGTTTGCGCTCGACCAGGCGCTTGATGTCGATCTCATAACGCACGACGCGCGCGCTAGGCAGGATCTCGCCGCTGAACTTGACCTCGCCGCAGCCGAGCGCCCGCCCCTTGCCGGGGTTGCCGCGCCAGCCGAGATAAAAGCCCACCAGTTGCCACATGGCATCGAGGCCCAGGCAGCCGGGCATTACCGGGTCGTCCTCGAAATGGCAGTCGAAGAACCATAGATCGGGGCGGATATCCAGCTCCGCCAGCACGCAGCCCTTGCCTTCGCTGCCGCCCTTGGCGCTGATCTCGGTGATTCTATCGACCATCAGCATGTTGCCGATGGGCAGCCGGGCGTTGCCGGGGCCGAACATTCGGCCATGACCGCACGACAATAACTCATCGCGGGTATAGCTGGATTTAGGGCTGAACTGTTGATTCATGGAGTCCTGACGATGCCCTGGCGCGGTCTCACCCTCAAGGTGAGCGAACGCGGCAGCCGGGCCTGGCGCTTGAAAACGCCGCATTATATAGACTTGCCTGATATATACCTAACCGGATGTGGCCCGCTGGCGTTCATGCTAAATTTCCGCCCATCGTTAGCCAGGACGCTTGCTCCCATGAAACACGCCGCCATCAAAAAATGCCTGTTCCCCGCCGCCGGCTACGGCACCCGCTTTCTCCCCGCCACCAAATCCATGCCCAAGGAAATGCTGCCGATCGTCAACAAGCCCTTGATTCAATACGGCGTGGAAGAAGCGCTCGACGCCGGCATCAGCGGCATGGGCGTGGTGACCGGGCGCGGCAAGCGCGCCATCGAAGACCATTTCGACATCAACTACGAACTCGAACACCAGATCGCCGGCAGCGACAAGGAAGCCTACCTGCGCGAAATCCGCCGCATCATGCAAGACGCGGTGTTTTCCTACACCCGCCAGATCGAAATGAAGGGCCTCGGCCACGCCATCCTCACCGGCGAAACCTTGATCGGCGATCAGCCCTTCGCTGTGCTCCTGGCCGACGACCTCTGCTACAACCCCGGCCAAGGCGTGCTGTCGCAAATGGTGAAGCTGTATCAGTATTACCGCTGCTCAATTGTCGCGGTGGAAGAAGTGCCGCCGCAAGAGACGCACAAATACGGCGTAGTGGCCGGCGCCGAGATCGCGCCCGGCATCCTGCGCGTCGATACCATGGTGGAAAAACCCAAGCCGGAGGAAGCGCCCAGCAATCTCGCCATCATAGGCCGCTACATCCTCACGCCCGATATTTTCGACATTCTGCGCGCCACCCCGCCTGGGCGCGGCGGCGAACTGCAAATTACCGACGCGCTGATGACCCAAGCGCAGCAAAGCCAGGTACTGGCGTACAAATTCAAAGGGCGGCGCTTCGACTGCGGCAGCGTGCCCGGATTCATGCAAGCCGCGGAATTTTTTTACAAAAACGTGTATCAGGAATGAACCATGAGCGCAGCGCAAGCAATTACCTGTTTCAAAGCCTACGACGTCCGAGGCCGCATCCCCGACCAGCTCAACGACGACATCGCCTACCGCATTGGCCGCGCCTACGCGGCATTTTTACGGCCCAGGCAAGTGGTGCTTGGCTATGATGTTAGACTGAGCAGTCAACAACTTTGCGCCGCATTGACGCGCGGCCTTATCGACTCCGGCGTGGAAGTCTTGAACATCGGCCTCTGCGGCACCGAAGAAATTTATTTCGCCACCAGCCATCTCAAAGTCGATGGCGGCATCGTCGTCACCGCCAGCCACAACCCCAAAGACTACAACGGCATGAAATTCGTGCGCGAACAATCACGCCCCATCAGCGCCGACACCGGCCTCGAAGACATCCGCGCGCTGACCGAACGCAACGAATTCCCCGCCGCCGCCGTCAAAGGCAGCGAACGCGCGGTGGACGTCAAGGCCGCTTACGTCGAGCATCTCCTCTCCTATGTCGATGTCAAGGCGCTCAAACCCCTGAAAGTCGTGAGCAACCCCGGCAACGGCGCCGCTGGCCGCGTCATCGACCTGCTCGAACCGCACCTGCCGTTCCAATTCATCAAACTGTTCCACGAACCAGACGGCAACTTCCCCAACGGCGTCCCCAATCCGCTCCTCGAACAAAACCGCCAGCCCAGCATCGACGCCCTGCACCAAAGCGGCGCCGACGTCGCCATCGCCTGGGACGGCGATTTTGACCGCTGCTTCTTTTTCGACGAAAAAGCCAATTTTATCGAAGGCTATTACATCGTCGGCCTCTTGGCCGAATCCTTCCTCAAACGCTTCCCCGGCAGCAAAATCGTGCACGACCCGCGCCTGATCTGGAATACCGAAGCGGTAGTCAAAGCCGGCGGCGGCATCGCCGTGGAATGCAAATCCGGCCACGCCTTCATCAAGGAAAAAATGCGCCACGAAGACGCCATCTACGGCGGCGAAATGAGCGCCCACCACTACTTCCGCGACTTCTTCTACTGCGACAGCGGCATGGTCCCTTGGCTATTGGTATTGGAACTGATCTGCACCAGCGGCAAACCCCTGTCACAACTGGTAGAAGAAGCCATCGCCCGCTTCCCCGCCAGCGGCGAAATCAACCGCAAAGTAGACGACGCCAACGCCGTAATCGAAAAAGTGCTACAACACTACCACGCCACCGCCCTCAACATCGACCACACCGACGGCGTCGGCCTCACCTTCCCCAACTGGCGCTTCAACCTGCGCATGTCTAACACTGAACCCGTGATCCGCCTCAACGTGGACTCGCGCGGGAATATTGCCTTGATGCGGGAGAAGACGCAGGAGGTGTTGGGTTTGATTGGCGGGGTGGCGGCGTAGCGCATTGCATTGCGCGTTTACCCGAAATGCCGCCTAACGATCATGAATTGCGCGGCCCGCGTCAGCGGGCTCGCTTGCAAGGCTAGGCCAATGCTACTGGCATGAAGGCACCTTGTCGTTACCTTGCAGTTGATTGAGCTGGCTCCAACTCTCGGATGGACAGCTATCCGGTTTGGACGCGGGCATGCACCACTGTTCATATGAGTCGACTTGCTCGACCGCCAGGCAACTCTGGAATTGGCGCACTTCCAAATATTTCGGCGGCAACGCTAAGGCAGGCGAGGCCAAGGAATCCGTGGGTGGCGCGTCGCTGGTGTTGCACCCGCTTAAAATAATGAAAGCGGCAACGCTAAAAAAAGCGGCCAGATTTGGAATCAATTTGAACATAGCGGGATTGCCTGTGGTTGAAAAGCCTAACGCATAAGCTAAGCCACCGCCGTAGGCGGCTTGAACACATAGCCTAACGCTCAAATTAACTAGCGCCGAAGGCGTCCGGATTGAATGCTTTGTCAGGCTTACTTAAGTGGCCGAAT
>JAITMI010000017.1 GCA_031277435.1 Pseudomonadales bacterium | reverse complement strand
TGAGCGTAGCGCGCAAGCGCGTAGTGGTGAAACGCCCGCCCGATCAGCACGAAATTCCCGGCCCCGCGCCGAGTTTTACGCTCAGCGGCAAGGCGGCGCATTTTAGTGTTTATGTGAAGAAGGGGATGAATGACACGGAATAAGTTTACGCCAGCCAGACCGCCCCATATAGTCAGGCTTATTATGTAACCATGCCAGCGCATCTGGACCACATCATCGTCCCAGCTAAAGATAAAGTGGCTGCCGCACGACCATGTTTGGGAGCTACTTACCCACAGCTATGCGCGACCAGCCTGAGCGCTGGGGTGAGCGCCGCGCGGTCGTATTCCATATAGTAGAAGCTCAGGAGGTAGCCGCCGGAGCCGGGGCAAAGCGGCCCCAGCGCTGTTCATCGAAGCCAATCAACAGCAATTTATTGCTTTCCAATACTGGGCGGCAGATCAATGAGGGATATTCCTGCATCAATTTGAGCGCCTTGGCGTCGGTGAGTTTGGCGCGCTGCGCTTCGTCGAGTTTGCGCCAGGTGGTGCCTTTGGTGTTGATTAAATTTTGCATGCCTACGCTGTTGGCCCAGCGCTTGAGCGTGGCGGCATCAACGCCGGCTTTTTTGTAATCGTGGAAGCTGTAGGGCAGTTCGTGTTCCGCCAGCCAGGCGCGGGCTTTTTTGACCGTGGAACAATTGGGAATGCCGTAGAGGGTTGGGGTCATGTGAGGTCTCCTTTAATGACGTAGTCCAACAACTTAGTTCAGCGACTTAGTTCAGCGTCCAGCCGTTCGCGGATGCGGGTTTGCAGAGTATCGGCCAAGGCCGGGTCGCGCAATGGGCGGTTGTGTTCGTCGGTGATGAAGAATACGTCCTCGACGTTTTCGCCCATCGTAGTGATTTTGGCGTTGTGCATTTTGATGTTCAGTTCCACGAAGATGTGGCCGATCACGGCCAAGAGGCCAGGGCGGTCCAAACATAAGACTTCGAGAATACTGTACGGTTTGTTCTCGTTATTGGTGAGCGTGGTGACGGTGTTGCGGGTGAAATGCCGCTGTTTGCGCGTGGGCGGGCCGCGGTGCTTGCCGGGCAAGGCTTGGCTGGCTTCGACGTAGTGGCGCAATTTTTCGTCGATTTCGCGCAGGCGCGGTGGGGTCAGTTGCAGGGGTTCGCCGTCGGCTTCGAGCACCATCAGGCTGATGTAGCATTGGCGGCCATGCAGAGGATAAAAACGCGCATCGACGATGTTGAGGTTGAGCCGCTCGCAGGCGCTGCTGAGATTGGCGAACAGAAACGTCGTGCGCGGCGCGCGGATGAAAAGCTGCGAGGCGCCTTCGCGGCCTTCGAGATCAAGGGTGTTGCGGATCGTAATCAAGGGTTCCTTGGCATCGGCATGAGCGGCCACGGCTTGGGTTTGCCACAAAATATCTTCGGGATTTTCGCGTAAAAAATAATCATCGCCAGCGCCGCGCCATAACTGTTCCGCTTGCTCTGGCGTGATGCC
The DNA here is from genome assembly GCA_031277435.1 of Pseudomonadales bacterium. Taxonomy (GTDB): domain Bacteria; phylum Pseudomonadota; class Gammaproteobacteria; order Pseudomonadales; family Pseudohongiellaceae; genus CAILUG01. Next base: position 7,244 of record JAITMI010000017.1, on the reverse strand, counting down.
GGCTTCCTTCAACAGCGCCAGCGCTAAAGTGCGGGTTTCCTCGACTCTGGCCGCCTTGCCCACCGTGACTTCCAAGCCCTGCGCCAGCGCGCGTTTGGTAAAGGTGTAGAGCTTGCGCAAGAGCGAAGCGCGCCAGGTGTTCCATAAACTCGGATTGGTGCCGTTGATGTCGGCCACGGTTAATAAAAACAGATAATCGAGCCGCGTTTGATCGCTGACTTTGCGCGCGAAGGCTTTGATGACTTCGGGGTCTTGGATGTCCTCACGCTGCGCGACGCGGGACAATACCAGGTGATTTTCCACCAGCCAGCCCACCAGCATTGCATCCCATTTACCGAGGTGATGGCGCTCGCAGAATTCTTCGGCGTCCTTGATGCCCAATAGCGAATGATCGCCGCCGCGGCCCTTGGCGATGTCGTGATAAAGCCCGGCGATGTAGAGCAGTTCCAGTTTGGGTATTTGATGGATGATTTGCGAACACAGCGGGAATTTTTCCACCGCTTCGGGGTGGCGGAAACGCCGCATGTTTTCCATCACCTGCAAGGTGTGGTCGTCCACGGTGTAGATATGGAACAGGTCGTGCTGCATCTGGCCCACGATACGGCCAAACTCCGGCAGGTAGGCGGAGAGAATGCCGTAGTGTTTCATCTTGCGCAAAATGCCCACCATGTGGTGCGGCGAGCGTAACAGTTCCATGAACATCGCGGTGTTGCGCGGGTCGTTGCGGTATTTATCGTCGATCAGCGGCAGGCCGTTGCGCAAGAGGCGGATGGTGGAGGCGCGGATGCTGTCGATGTTGCGGTGCTGCGCCATCAATACGAAAATTTCGAGTAGCGCCGAGGGGCTTTTCTGGAATACTCGGTCGTGCCTTACTTCGATGACATTGCCGCGCACCTGGAAACGCTCATTGAGCGGCAGCACCTTGGTTTTTTTGTTGGCGTTGAGGATTTCTTCCTCGAACAATTGCAGCAATAGATCGTTGAGGCGGCGCACGGTGAGCACCACCTGATAATACTGCTGCATCAGTTTTTCGATGGCGCGGCTGTTGTCGTCGTTGTGGTAACCAAACAGCTCCGCCACCCGCCGCTGATTTTCAAACAGCAAGCGATCCTCGCTGCGCTGGTTGAGCATGTGCAGGGCGTAACGCAGTTTCCACAGAAAGGCGCGCGCTTGTATCAGTTCACGGTATTCGCTGCGTAGCAGAAAACCGCGCAGCACCAGTTCCTTGAAATCGCCGGTGCCGAAATAATGGCGGGCGATCCAGCCGATGGTTTGAATGTCGCGCAGGCCGCCGGGGGAGGATTTGAGGTTGGGTTCGAGCGAATATTCGATGTCGTCGAACTTGCGGTGGCGCCGTGCTTGTTCGGCTGTTTTGGCGCTGAAAAAACTCGCTTGTTTCCAGATTTTTTTCTGGCTCAGTTTGCGCAGCACTTGTTCGTGCAGCTCGGGGTTGCCGCAGACCGTGCGCGATTCAAGCAGCGCGGTGGCGATGGTGAGATCCTTGGCGGCTTCGGTGCTGTTGTCGCTGATGCTGCGCACGCTTTGGCCGACTTGCAGATTGATGTCCCACAGAAAAGTGAGGAAGGCTTCGATACTGGCGCGGTACTTGGCTTTCAGCCTGCCGTGTTGCAGCAGTATTTGAATGTCGATATCAGAATACGGATGCAGCTCGCCGCGGCCATAACCGCCCACCGCCACCAGGCTGATGTCGGTGGCCTCGCTCATGCCGTGGCGGCGCCAGGCTTGGCGGAGAATCTGATCGATCAGCCAGCTTTGATCTTGAAGTAGATTTTCGATGTTTTCGCCAGCGATGAAGCGTTCATCGAGCAGGGCGCGGGAATGTTTGAGCTGTTGTTTGAATACCGCGATCGCGGATTCGGCGCCCGCGAGCTGGCGCTGAAATTCCTTGGCGTTGAAGAGTGCCTGGCGTTTGCCGCTGGTGCGTGAGGAAACCTGCAAGGGGGTGATGGCGGCGGGGGCAGCGAGCGGCGAATTCATAACGGTGAGTTCTAAAAATGTTCATCCTTACGCCGCGTCAGCACTTCGCAGCCATCGCGGGTGACGGCGAGCGTGTGTTCCCACTGCGCGGAGAGGCGGCGGTCGCGGGTGGTGACGGTCCAGCCGTCGATATTGGACAGTCTGGTGTGATACGTGCCGGCGTTGATCATCGGTTCGATGGTGAAGGTCATGCCTTCGACCAGCGCGAGGCCGGTGCTGGCTTTGCCGTAGTGCAAGACTTGCGGTTCTTCGTGAAATACGCGGCCAATGCCGTGGCCGCAGTAATCGCGCACTACGGAGTAGTGATTGCTTTCGGCGTGCTGTTGAATCACATGGCCGATGTCGCCCAAGGTGGCGCCGGGGCGTACCAGGGCGATGGCTTTGTAGAGGCATTCTTGGGTGACGCGCATCAGTTTTTCGGCGTGCGGGAGCACTGAGCCCACCGCGAACATCATGCTGGTGTCGCCGTGGAAACCGTCCTTGATGACGGTGATGTCGAGGTTGACGATGTCGCCGGCCTTGAGAATCTTGTCGTCGCTGGGAATGCCGTGGCAGACGACGTGATTGATTGAGGTGCAGATCGATTTGGGGAAGCCGTGGTAGTTGAGCGGGGCGGGGATCGCGTGTTGTACGTTGACGATGTAGTCGTGGCAGATGCGGTCGAGTTCGCCGGTGCTGACGCCGGGTTGCACGTAGGGCGTGATCATTTCCAAGACTTCGGCGGCCAGGCGGCCAGCGAGGCGCATGGCGTCGAGTTCGGCGGGGGATTTGAGGGTGATGGCCATGCTATTTTTTTATGGTTGAGCGAAAAGTCCCGCATTCTAGTGGATGGTCCTGGGCAAGTACACGCGGAGGACGGACCTCCCAAGTCCTGCTTTCTTTGGTTTATCCGCGCAAGGCTTTGTGGTATAAAGCGCGCCGCTTTGCGGTCCGCAAGGCAAGGTGGCGGGGCGACTCGCCAATTTTCATATAACGTCACACACGTACCGGCACGTCCGCCTGGGTGCTTTCGATCTGAGTCTGTTCAGGGAGAAGGTTGGCGCGATGGGGTGCGTGGAGGCAGAACCCTCAGGAAATCATCAATGTCCGTAAGCATGAAAGACATGTTGCAGGCTGGCGTCCATTTTGGCCACCAATGCCGCTACTGGAACCCCAAAATGGCGCAGTACATCTACGGCGCCCGTAACAAAATCCACATCATCAACCTCGAATACACCTTGCCCGCCTTCAACCAGGCGCTGGCCGTGGTCAAAAGCATGGCGGAGCGCAAACAGAAAGTGCTGTTCGTGGGCACCAAGCGCGCCGCTGGCAAGATCGTCAAATCCGAAGCCGCGCGCGCCGGTATGCCTTACGTCGATCAGCGCTGGCTGGGCGGTATGCTCACCAACTACAAAACCATCCGCTCCTCGATCCGCCATCTGCGCGATCTGGAAACCCAGGAAACCGACGGCACCTTCGAAAAACTCACCAAGAAGGAAGCCCTGATGCGCAGCCGCGCCAAGGACAAGCTGGAAAAGAGCATCGGCGGTATCAAGGACATGGGCGGGCTGCCCGACGCCTTGTTCGTGATCGACGTTGACCATGAGCGCATCGCCATCAGCGAAGCCAACAAGCTCGGCATTCCGGTAATCGGCATCGTCGATACCAACAGCAATCCCGACGGCATCGACTACGTCATCCCCGGCAACGACGACGCCATCCACGCCATTCAGTTGTACGCGCAGAGCTTCGCTGACGCCTGCATCGAAGGCCAGGGCCGCGCCACGATGGAAGCCGCCAGTCAGAAAGAAGAGTTCCAGAATGACGGCGCCGCCGAGGAAGGCGATGCCCAGGCCGAGCCCGGCAAAAAGCCGCGCGCGCCAGCCAAGCCCAAGCCCAAAGTGCAAGTGCGCACCAAAGCCAAGGATCAGGCTGAAGCGGGCGGCGCCGAATAAGCGCAGCTTTTCACCACCGCAAGATTGGGGGAAAAGGGGCGCACAGCCCCTTTTCTCCAAGGGCGGCCCGGTTCCGTGGCCGCTTCCTCAATACTCTTTAGCATAGGAGCCGAATCATGGCAGAGATTACCGCCGCAGCAGTGAAAGAACTCAGAGAACGTACTGGCCTGGGCATGATGGAATGCAAAAAAGCCCTGGTGGAAGCCAATGGCGACATCGAAGTGGCCATCGAAAATCTGCGTAAGGCCGGCAGCATGAAAGCCGCCAAAAAAGCCAGCCGCACCGCCGCCGAAGGCTTGGTCATGGCGAAGGTCGCCGACGACGCCAGCTATGGCGTGTTGGTGGAAGTGAACAGCGAAACCGACTTCGCCGCGCGCGAAGAAAACTTCGGCGTTTTCGTCAACAAAGTTCTGCACCAAGTGTTCCACAGCAAAAACACCGACGTGGCCTCGCTGCTCAGCGCTGGCCTGGAAGACGACCGCCTGGCGCTGGTGCAGAAAATCGGCGAAAACATCAGCGTGCGCCGCGCCGCCTTGATCGGCGGTGAGGGCGTAACGGTGGGCGCTTACGTGCATTCCAATAACAAGATCGGCGTCTTGGTAGCGCTCAACGGCGGCGACCAGGAGCTGGCGCGCGAAGTGGCGATGCACGTCGCCGCCACCAATCCACTGGTGGTCAACCCCGAGGACGTGCCGGCTGAAGTCTTGGCCAAGGAAAGCGAAATCTACACCGCGCAGGCCGCCGAAAGCGGCAAGCCGGCGGATATCGTGGAGAAGATGGTCAGTGGCCGTCTGCGCAAGTACATCGAGGAAGTCAGTCTCACCGAGCAGGCTTTCGTGAAGGATCCTGACATCAAAGTCGGCAAGCTGGCCAAACAGGGCGGCGCGTCCGTGCTCAGCTTCGTGCGCTACATGGTGGGCGAGGGCATCGAGAAGGAAGTGGTGGATTTCGCCGCCGAGGTTGCCGCTCAAGCGGGCCTGAGTAAGAATTGAGCCCTTTTTCAGGCGGATGAGCCGGCGCCATGACCACCAAGATTCGCAAGTACGACCGCATTCTGCTCAAGCTGAGCGGTGAAGCCTTGGTGGGCGGCGCCGAGTTTGGCATCGATCCCAAGGTGCTTGACCGCATGGCGCTCGAAATCGGCCAGTTGGTGGGCATCGGCGTGCAGGTGGGTTTGGTGATCGGCGGCGGCAATCTGTTCCGCGGCGCGGCGCTGCACGAGGCCGGCATGGAACGGGTGACCGGCGATCACATGGGCATGTTGGCCACGGTGATGAACGCGCTGGCGATGCGCGACGCCTTGGAGCGCGCTGGCATCCCCAGCCGCGTGATGAGCGCGATTCCGATGAGCGGGGTGGTGGAGCATTACGACCGCCGCACCGCCATCCGCCATCTGCGCGACAACGACGTGGTGATTTTCGCCGCCGGCACCGGCAATCCGTTTTTTACCACGGATTCCGCCGCCTGTTTGCGCGGCATCGAGATTGACGCCGACCTGGTGCTCAAAGCCACCAAAGTAGACGGCGTTTATTCCGCCGATCCCAAGAAAGATCCCAAGGCGCAAAAATACACGCGCCTGACTTACGACGAAGTGCTGGACAAGAAACTGGGCGTGATGGATCTCACCGCCATCTGCCTCTGCCGCGACCACAACATGCCGGTGCGCGTGTTCGACATGAACAAGGAAGGCGCGCTGTTCAGCCTGATGGTCGGACGCGAGGAAGGCACGCTGATCGAAAGCGCGGCGCAAGACGAGTGAGGCGCAAGCCAATTCCAAGGGGACACAGACCATGATCAACGACATTCTCAAGGATGCCGAGGAACGCATGAAAAAAAGCCTCGTCAGCCTCGACGCGGCCTTCAACAAAATTCGCACCGGGCGCGCCCATCCGGGCATTTTAGATAGCGTGCGCGTGCCGTATTACGGCTCCGACATGCCGATTCAGCAAGTCGCCAACGTGGTGGTGGAAGACGCCCGCACGCTGATGATCGCGCCTTGGGAAAAGAAAATGCTGGCGGAAATTGAACGCGCGATCATGAAATCCGATCTCGGCCTCAACCCCTCCAATAACGGCGAAGTGATCCGCGTGCCGATGCCGATGCTCACCGAGCAAACGCGCCGCGATTACACCAAGCAGGCCAAGGCCGAAGCCGAGCACGCGCGGGTAGCGGTGCGCAACATCCGCCGCGACGCCAACACGATGGTCAAGGATCTGCTGAAGGAAAAGTCGATCAGCGAGGATGACGAACGCCGCGCCGAACAGAACATTCAAAAAATGACCGACAATCACATCGCGCAGATCGACAAGAAATACGCCGACAAAGAAGCAGATCTTTTGGCCGTATGAGCGGCTCCCGCATGAGCGCGCCGCGATCCGCCGCCGCCTTGAGCCAGGCGCCCTTGCCGCGGCACGTCGCCATCATCATGGACGGCAACAACCGCTGGCTGAAACTGCAAGGCGGCAGCGGGCTCGACGGCCACAAGGCCGGCGCCGAAGCCGCCCGCCGCGTGATCCGCCTCTGCGGCGAACGCGGCGTCGAAGTGCTCACCCTGTTCGCCTTCAGCAGCGAAAACTGGCGCCGCCCGCCGGGCGAAGTAAAGGGCTTGCTGTCGCTGTTCACCCGCTTTTTGCAGCGGCAGGAAGTGCTCAAGCTGCACGAAAATGCCATCCGCCTGCGTTTCATCGGCTGCCGCTCGCGTTTTTCCGCGCAGTTGCAGAGCTTGATGCGCGAGGCTGAACTGCTTACCCGCGATAACCAGGCCATGACGGTGGTGATCGCCGCCGACTACGGCGGCCGCTGGGACATCGTGGAAGCCGCCCGGCAACTGGCGCGGCGGGCGCTCGCGGGCGAGATCGCGCCTGATTTCATCAGCGAAGATACCTTCCACGCCCACACCGCGCTGCACGATTTGCCGCCGCCCGACATCTGCATCCGCACCGGCGGCGAACAGCGCATCAGCAATTTTCTTTTGTGGCAGTTGGCCTATACGGAACTGCATTTCAGCAACACCCTATGGCCCGATTTCGACGCCAGCGACCTCGACGCCGCCTTCGCCGATTTCGCCCGCCGCCAACGGCGCTTTGGCCGCCTCAGTGAGCAGCTTGAGGCGGAGGGGGCGGGCTGATGGCCAAGGCTAAATGCGCACCAATCCAGTTCGCGCCAGCCGGACTGCCCCTTCCCCCATTTACGGGAGTAGCCGCACTGCCCCTTCCCCCGTTTACGGGGGAAGGTTGGGATGGGGGCAGCCGAGAACAGCAAGGCTCTGTGCTTGCGTTCAGATCGCCGCGGGGGCCCCCCCCCCCCCCCCCC
>JAITMI010000010.1 GCA_031277435.1 Pseudomonadales bacterium | reverse complement strand
ATAAAATGCTGGATGGCCTGGAGGGCAAACTGAACACGAAAAAATGGGCGAAACTCACCAACACTTCGCCCGACACCGCCCTGCGCGACATCACGGATCTTATGCAACGCGGTTTATTGATGAAGGATGCCGCGGGCGGGCGCAGTACGAGTTATTCGCTGCGGGAGTTGGGTTAGAGTGTTACGGCATCAACCGGGCCGGCTTGCCGCTGCGTCGGGCAGGCCCGTCCGAGTCGATGAAAGTAGGAATTGAGGATGATCGGAGGTTACCGCCACATCGACAAAAATAATGTATTCTTCAAAGAATATTTAAACCCAGCTAATGTCTGGAAAGTAGATTTCTGCCAATCCCAACCAAGGGTATCAGGCAGAGACTATTTAGATGAATTTTCAATTCCAGCGATCTGTGTCAACAGGCGCAAAGTTTTTTGAAAAACAACAACCTTCGCGTTGGAAAACTCTGAATCTCATGGTCCGGCTGGCCATGGCGGGTTTAACGCTTGGGAGCACTGCTGGCGTAGTAGCGCAAACGCCAGCAAGCGCGAGCGTGGAAGAATTCATCATCACTGGCTCCAATATTCGGCGTGAGAATGACGGCACGGTGCCGGTATCGGTAATTGGTGAGGAGGCGATGAACGTGCGCGCGGCATTGCTGCCGGTGGACTTGCTTACTTCCTTGCCTTCAGTGGTCAACTTGCCGGAAAACGAAACACGCCTCGGTTCTTCCGGCGCGCGTGGTGACAACGCCAACATCAACCTGCGCGGCATGGGCGCCACCGCCACCTTGATATTGGTGAATGGACGCAGAATGGCGATTAACCCGATGACCGCCGGCTTGTCGCAGGCGGTGAACGTGAATCAGTTGCCGACGCGGGGGGTGGAACGCATTGAGGTACTGCGCGATGGAGCTTCGTCAATTTATGGCTCCGATGCCGTGGGCGGGGTGATCAACTACATCATGCGACGTGAATTCGATGGCGTCGAAGTCTCCTTGCAACAGGGAGGCACCGAGCATGGAGGAGGCGCGAGCACGCAACTCGCCATGAGTTTTGGTTCAACCAGTCTGCTAGATGGGCGCGCGCGTTTTATCGGTACCATTGAAGCGTTGTATCGTGACAGTATTCTGTTGACCGAACGAGATTTCAGCCGCACTTCCTTCAACTCATCGCGAGCGCCAGCGCCATTCAATAATTTGGGCGGTCCTTTCGATGGCCGTTCGGCACGCGGTTTCTGGCCCACGTTTCTCGTAGGCGCCGCTACCGCCAACAATTACTTCCGTCCGGTCGCTGGCAAACCCGCGCTGACGAGTGTGGCGCCTACCCGCGAGGACAATCCGGAATTCTTCCTGGACCTCAACCAGTTCGGCTTTTCCTCTCCGGAAGTTACGCGCGCCAATGCGTATTTCGCCGGGGAATACGACCTTAACGACAGCTTCACGGCTTTCGCTGAATTGAGCTACTACACTTCCGAATCTACCATGCGGCGTCAGCCACTGGCGCTCAACGCTCCTACTTCCGACAAGCTGATGGAGATGTCCATCGATAATCCCTACAACCCTTACGGTTCGCGTTTTTACCACCCAACTGGAACGCCCAATGCCGATGGTACGCCGCGTTTGGCTGGCGAGCCACATACGGTAAATATCACACAGATGACGATTGCCGATCTCGCGCCCGAGGTCATTGATACTAGCGCCGGCGTGTGGCGCTTCGCCACTGGTCTGAAGGGCAAACTGGGTGCGAGTTGGGAATGGGAAGCTTCGTTGTTCTATAACCAAGTGGATGGCGACGACAATGCCTATCCAGACGTGCGTGAAAGTTTGTTGCAATCAGCGTTGTCTCGTGCCGATGCGAGCGCCTTCAATCCTTTCGGTTATACCTTTGCGGTACAAAATGGCGCAGTGGTTGCGATCGCGCCGTATACGAATCCGCAAGCGACGATAGATTCGTTCAGCGCCGTTTATTCGCGTACCGCGCAGAGTTACATCGCCAGCGCCGATCTGCGAGCCAATGGTACGTTGTTTTCATGGTGGGGTGGCGAGGCGATGTCGGCTATTGGCGTAGAACATCGCCGTGAGAATCTCGAAGATACGCGCCCGCCTTTTCATGGCGAAAATCCAGCAAGCTCTGAACTGGATGTCACCAACAACGATTTTCTGTTGCACCCGCCGCGCCCGGATGTGTTCGGTGAGCGTGATGTCACCAGCGTCTATGCGGAGTTGATGTTGCCCGTGGTCAGTGAAGAGAACGAAGTGCCGCTAATGAACCGATTGGAACTCAATCTTTCCGTGCGCAACGAGCGTTACAGTGATTTTGGCAATACCACCAAGCCCAAGGTGGGACTGAACTGGAAACCGGCGGATTGGTTGATGTTGCGCGCTTCCTACAATGAAGGGTTTATGGCTCCGAGCCTGGCGGCGCTTTATACCAGCCCGCGCTGGTCGATCACCGCTGGCGCTGGTGATACCGATACCTATCGCAATCCAGCGACCAATGAAGGGCCATATGTCATGCGTACTTACTTTGGCGGCAACCCGCAGTTGCGAGCGCAGGAGTCGGAAGGAGCCACGTTCGGCTTCGTGCTTGATGTGCCTTTTGTCGAAGGTCTCAGTTTCAGCGCTGATTGGTGGCGCATTCGCCGTACTGATCTGTTGGGCCAGCGCACCACGGGGCAGATCAATGAGAGCGACACGGCGCTGTTGGCGGACTATACGCAGCGGCAGCTTGCAGCTGGTGTACCGATCAATCAGATTGATCTTGGCAGCGGCACCGATCACTACCAAGGTGACCCGGACGTAGTGCGTTTCGCGCTCACCCCGGAAGACATCGCCGCTTTCAGTGCTTATAACGCGGCCAACCCAGGTACTCCGATAGCGGCGGCTGGGCGTATTTTTTCTCGTAACCAACCGTTCTTGAATTTGTCGTCAAGCGAAAATGGTGGCGTGGATTTTGGGCTTCGCTACGAGTTACGCGATCTGCCCATTGGGGACTTGGCGCTGAGTTCGGAAGTGGCTTATCTCAATAAAGCCGAATCCACGTTGTCGCCAGCCAATGTCGCGCCTACGATCAATAACTTGCTCTATGCTTCTGGTACGGCCAAGTGGCGCAGTACCAGCAACATCTTTTGGAGCAGTGGGCCGTGGAACGCGGGGCTTGGTATTTACCACGTAGGCAAGACGCACGATGGTGCCACCACTACGCAAACGGTGTGGGAGAGCCTGGATCGTCCGAACTACATCGAGCCGTTCTTCACGCAAGGCAGGACGGTTTACCGCTTGGTGATTGACCCCGTCATCTCGTACAACTTGTCGCTGGGCTATGACTTCGCGGATGCGCGAAACGAGTGGTTGCGTGGCGCCAAGCTGCGTCTGTCGATCATCAACCTGACGGACAAGGAGCCGCCCTTGGCTTCTAGCGATTTTGGATACGATCCCGCCACGAGCCAGTCGCTCATGACGGGCCGTAGTTGGAACTTGACAATTTCGAGGAAATTCTGATGCAAACGTCATTCTCACGTCGCAAGATATTGTTTGGCATGGCTGGTACCGCTGGCGTGGCGGCCACGGGCTTCGCGGCGGAACAGCTCGATTTCGACGCACTGCGCTCCGCCTACCAAGAATGGATGGCGACGCTGCCGACGGCGCCAGAGCCCAGGCTGGCCAATGATGGTTTGGCTGCTACCGAACTCGCGCGCTGGCGCATCATGGAAGCGAATCAAGGCGTAGCGGTGGATGCTGAACACTTCTACGGCATCGGTAATCATGCGCTGGTTAAGCATCGCAAGGATACTGGCGAGCGCGTGCGAGAATGGTTCGGGCCGCGCGGGGGTTCAATCATCCACTTTAACTCTGGCTGGGTGGAGGGTAAGCGCCTTACTCTGGCGCACTCGAATTTCTCGCAATTGCCGATGGCAAGCTCGCTTGAGGTTTATGACGCCGATGCGTTACAGCCGCTAGAGAGCTACAGCTTGGGCATCAGGTTTGGCTCCTTGACCTGGGCGGTGCGGCATCAGGGTTTTTGGTGGGCCTGCTTCGCCAACTATAACAACGGTGGCGGCATACCTGGTTTTGATCAGCGCTGGAGTTACGTGGCGCAATTCGACGATCAGTGGCAACAGTTACAGTCTTGGTTGTTTCCGCCGCAGGTCATCGCCACTTGGGGTGAGAGCTCCTGCTCTGGCGGTGACTGGGGAGATGATGGCCTGCTCTACGTCACTGGCCACGATACCGCACAATTGCATGTACTGCGTTTGCCAAAGCAGGGAGTGATGCTGGACTATGTCACCACCATTGACGTGCCCTTCGAAGGACAATCCTGGGCTTGGGATCGCGGCGCGGGCCGCGTCATCTATGGCATCAGCCGTCAACGGCAGGAAATCATCGCCGCGCGGATTCCGGATCTGCCCGCAACCGTATAGCTCGTTCACTGCCCCATCCGCAACACATTCAAGCCCTTCAGCACATTGAGCGCTTCGTTGAGCTGATAATCATCCACCAGCAC
>JAITMI010000390.1 GCA_031277435.1 Pseudomonadales bacterium | reverse complement strand
TCATGCGGCAAGCCGCCGAAAATCAAAAGCCGCGCGAACTTTTCCTCGCGCCGCGCCTGATCGAGAAAAGCATGCAGACTCGCGCCCGCGAGTTGCAAGCCGCCGCCGGGGAGATTCGGCAAGGGCCATTGAAAGGGCCGCGCTTCACGCAAATTTGGATCGACCAGTCCAAGCCAACGTAAAATATTTTGCAGCAATAAACGCTCACGATCTTGCAACTGCCGCCGCGCCAGCGCTGGCAATAGCGCCAGTACCGCCAGTTCCTTCGAGACGGGAAACAGCAAAGTTTGAAAACGTATTTCCGTTTCCTCGGCGGCAGCGGCCACGGTGCGCGGCGGCGGTATTTCCCGCGGCGCCGCTGGCGCTTCATCTTCTATTTTGACCGTTCGGCGCGCAACAACAGGCATTTGTGCGCGCGATTCCGCTTCCATTGGCGGCGGTGATTCCCATACTGGAGGCGCATCTTTTTCAACAAATGATTCCACAATTTTTGGTGGCGGCGGCAATTCTTGCCGAGCCGGTGGCCAGGGCCTTACCAGCGAAGGCGCGGCGCCCGGCGGTTGATAACGCGGCAAATACACGCTGATGCCAAGCTCGTGCAAGAGCCGGAGTTTGCGCGGGTCAGAGAGAGGGGAAGTCATTGACACAAAAAGTTCCTGAATTTGCCGCGATTCTACCGGGCCGTTTTGCGTTTGCAATCGCGCATTGTCAACCGCGCCAAGGGCGCGGCGTTGAAGCCACCCAAGTGATCCATCCGGCCGGTAATCACTCCTTTTCCACTACCTTTCGGAGCATTTGGATGAAAATTTTCAGCACTTTCATAACCCTTGCCGCCTTGTCCACCCTCACCTTGACCAGCGCCAGCTATGCCCAGGATAACGCTGACAACGACCGCGGTTTCCGCCGCGCTGAAGGCCAGCAAGAACGGCGCGCAGAGCGGCAACGCGGCGAACAAGCCCAGCGCGTTATACAACGTGGCCGCGCTTCCTTGGAAACGCTTGATGGCGACGGCGATGGCCGTGTCAGCGAAAACGAATTTCTCGATGACCGTCTGGCAAACGCCAGCGCCCTGTTCGAGCGTCTCGATAGCGACGGCGACGGCTTGATCGGCCTGGAAGATCGCAACCTCGGTCGGCGCTTCAACGCCCTCGGCGCACGGCGGCAAGCCTGCCTGAATAGCGACGCCGCCACCGCCCAGCCGCTGGCGAACGCCGATGCCGATGGCGACAACTACCTGAGCCTCAACGAATTGAACGGCGCGCTCGACGCACAAGCGCGAACCGCCTTCGCCGCGCTGGACGGCAATGGCGACGCCTACATCGACGCCGATGAATTCAGCGCACAGCGTCAGCAGCGCGCGGACCAGCGCGATGAATTGCGTGATTGTTTGCGGGCGGATGATTGATGATTTTGTTGGCCAAGCATGGAGGCGCTTTGGGCGCCTGATTCGACCCCTCTAGCCACTATACTGGCAAGGCCGGCGCAAGCCGGCCTTTTTTTAACTGACCAAAACTGAATTGCCAAACAGCCAACATTATTTCCGTGAAAAAGCGAAAACTTTAGGGCAATAAACCTTGCACTTATTTTTCTACATTGATGGCAAAACAATTGCACATGCAACTGAACCGCGCTATTTGCGGCTCTTTTGGCTTGATCCCTTTGCGTCGAGCTTGAGAGTTTGCGATATCAATTGCACGCCTTATCTCTCCAATTTCACTTAGAGAAAGTCTGTGCATATGCCCATGTACTGGACATCTTTCTCGCTCACCGTCATGTGTAATGATTTTCCCAGACATTATTAACTTCCTAGCCTAGTCCCAGCCTGAAACCGTGGTGATCGTCATGGCCCCTTCCTCTCAGGTATAACTTCTCATTTCAGAATGCCGCAGCAGCATGGCGCTGACTTCGCTGAATTCCACTACCGCGCCGGCGGGCAGGGGCAGGTGCAGTTTGCGCGCGACGTCGCTGGCGGAAATCAGGCCGCGTAATTCCTGCGACTGTAGATCCAAGACCAGCGCGTGTTGCGCGTGTTCGCCGCGCAAGGTGTTGAGTACGTCTTGCACGGTGGCGTGGTGTATTTCTTCGTAGCTGAGGGCGTGCAATTGCCCGCGCTGTTGCATCAAGTCCTGCACCTGTATCTCGTGGCGCGAGGTGCCGCCGGCTACGGCGCGAATGATGTGCTCCTCGCTCAAATCCGCCAGGCTGATGACGCCGATGAAGCGGTCCTGCTGGTCCATCACCAGCATCAGTTTGACGTGGGCGCGCTTCATCAAGCCTTCCACGTCGATGGCGCTGGCGGCGGCCTCGATCATCACCGGCGCGTGCACGTCGAAATCGGTAAAGACCACGGCGGCCGGCGAACGCGGCGTTACTCGCGTATCGCTGGCGGGATGGCGAATGCCTTGCACCTGATCCAGATTGAAGAGTTGTAATTGTTTCATGGTCGTGTCTCTCTATTTCTCACTATTTCTTACTGCAATTTCTCACCACGCCGGCTGAGCCGGCGCTCTCAAAAGCGCTGTCGCGCGTTTGCCGCATCGTAACCCGCTCTCAGGTTCGCGGCATCCTCTATTCACCATCAATTTTGTACCGCGCGCGCCTAAAACAGATACACCGCTTCGAAGCGCGCCAGAGGGGCCATGCGGGCGCGGTTCAGCGCTAATTCATTACCGGACAATGAATAGTTGTCAGTATTACGCAAGACTTCTTGCAGCGCCGCTTCCACCTCCATGCCCGCCACGCAGGCGCGCAGGGTGTTGACGAGATCGTTGAAGCGAATGCGCGAGACCGCCGCATCAAGCGTATAGCCACCGGAAAATTCATTGCAGCCGCCGAAACCTTCCACCCGCCCAGTAGCCTCATCAAGCATCAAATATGGCGCGCGTTCCAATTCCGGCAAGGGGCGGCCATTCAATTCCACCAAGCGCCAGCGCCGCCCAAGGATGTTGAGCGGCAGCTTGCTCAAGGCATAATTTGACGCGAGTTCGCCGCTGATGGGCGAACCATCGAGCGCCAGGCGCGTGAGCTGGTTTTCGCCAACAAAATAACGCGAAGGTTCCAGCCCCTCGAACTGCACGCTATCGCCAGCGTCATTCCAGGTGAACGCGCCTTCCTCCAAAAACACGATGTCGCCTTCGCCCAGGTACTTCGTGTATTCCACGTAAGTATCGTCTGCCTTCAACACCACCACCGTTTCGATGCCCTCGCAATCGGCGCAGGGCAGCACGCCGCGGTAAGTGCCGGGCCAGTCGAGCGCGTTACGCGCGCCGTGCGCGGGATCGGCTACGGCGGCGGCATCAACATTTTCGGGCCGCGAGGCGCAGGCGCTCAGGCTCAAGCTGAAGACGAGGCTCATCAGTGAAACGCGAAACAGGTTCATACGGGTAATCTCCTTTTATCCAGGCCTGTTATTTGTTGCATTGGGCATACTACCGCAACTCAAGAGTCGAGTATTCTTGCTTTCATGATGAATCAAATCCCCAGTATCCGCGAACTGCGCTGGTGGGGGCCGCTGGGCCTCTTGTGCCTGCTGTCGCCTACCTTTCTGCCCAAGGAAATCTACACCGGCGGTTTCAACCCGCTGCATTGGTCGCTCAGCGCCTGGCTTTTCTGGCTGCCGGCCTGGATCGCGGCCTGGGATCTGCGTGAATTGAATCGCGCCGACCCCATGGCTGAGCCCTTCGCCACGCTCGGCTGGGCCAACCGGCTGACCATGCTGCGCGGCCTGCTCTTGGGCGCGCTGGCCGGTTTCATTCTGCAGCCGGCCGCCAGCTCGTGGCTGCCCGCGCTCTGCTGCGCCGGCGCTTTGGCGCTGGACCGCATCGACGGCATGGTGGCGCGCCAGAGCGGCAAATGCAGTCTCTTTGGCCTGATGCTGAGCCGGCTTTACGACGCCGTAGCGCTGGTGATCGTGCCGCTGGTGGCGCTCTGCTTCGGCAAGCTGCACGAAAGCTACATGCTGACGGGAGTGGCTTATTTCGCCTTCGTCGCGGGCAGTTACTGGCGCACGCTGCGGAACTTGCCGGTAGCGCCGCTCCTCCCTAGCCCCACGCGGCGGCTCTTGCGCGGCGCGCAGATGGGCTTCGCCGCGCTCTTGCTGTGCCCGCCCTTCGCCGCGCCCTTGACGCGCTGGCTGGGGCTGTTCTTCATGACGCCCTTTCTGCTCGGCTACATGCTCGACTGGTGGCAGGTCAGTGGCGTTTACGATCCACAGAGCCCCATCAACGCCGCGCGGCGGCAAACGCTGGATGCATTTGTGCAAGCACGCGCCCTGCCCGCGCTACGCTTGCTCTTGGCGCTGTGGCTATTGACGCAGCCCTTTGGCGCGCCAATCTGGCTCAGCCTGCCCTTGGCGCTGAGCCTGGCCTTGGGCCTATGGACGCGCGTTGGCGCCGCGCTGTTTTTGCTGACGCTGGCCTTAAGCACCGGGGACGGCAACGTCAGTACGCTCACCTTGGCCGCCTGCGCCTCGGCGGTAGCGCTGCTGCTCTACGGCGGCGGCGCCTTCAGCCTGCATCGCGGCGACGAGGCCTGGCTGCGGCGCGTACTGGCCGCCTGAATCGCCGGGCTTGCCTTGCGCGCCGCCGCTGGCATCATGTACGGCACCGCTCACACCGAGACCCACGCCATGCCATCCGCCACGCCCACAAGCACCAAGCACCGCGACCTGGCAACGCGCGCCTTGCCGCTGCTAATGGCGCTGATGACCTCCTTGAACTTGCTGACGCCGCAAGCCGGCGCGCAATCGTGGCTGTCGCCGGCGCGCCAGGAGCAACTGCAAACACAGCGTCAGTCGTATCTGGACGCGCTCGATGCCCTGGCGCGCCGTGATCGCGCCGGTTTTGACCAGCGCCGCGCGCAATTGCTCGACTATCCGCTGCGCCCCTATCTCGATTACAGCGACCTTTCCACCCGCCTCGACCGCCTGCCCGTCAGCGAAGTCCACGCATTTCTTGCCAGCGACCCCGGCAGCGTGCTGGCCTTGCGCCTACAGCGGCAATGGCTGCAAACGCTCGCCGCCGCCGGGCAATGGCAACAGTTTTTGACCGATTACGACCCAGAAGCCGCCACCACCGAACTGAACTGCCAAGCCCTCTACGCCCGCCTGCAAGCGGGCGATGCCAGCGCGCTCACTGAAGTCGCCGGATTATGGAACGTACCTTGGTCACAGCCGAATATCTGCGACCCCCTGTTCGCCGCCTGGCGCGCCGCCGGCCACTTGAGCCCCGATCTCATGTGGGCGCGTTTCAGCGCCTCGCTGCAAGCGGGCCAAGACAGCCTCGCCACTTATCTCAGCACGCTGATGCCGCCGCGCGAAAAAGCCCTCGCCACGCTCTGGCTCGATACTTTGAAGCAACCTCAAGCCCTGCGCGACACCGCGCGTTATGCCGATAGCGGTCCAGAACTGCTTGAACTACTGCCGCACGCCCTGCGCCGGCTGGCGCAAAGCGATGCCCCGCTCGCCTGGGATCTGACGCAAACTTACACCGCGCAACACTCCTTCCCCGCCGCCAGCGCGCTGGATCTGCGCCGCTACATCGTGCAGCGCCTCTTAACGCAAGGCTACCTCACGCAAGCCGAAATGCTGCTGCGCGCCGACCCCGCCCTGCCCTCCGACACCCTGGTGGAATGGCTCCTGCGCGATGCCATGGCGCAACAAGACTGGCAACGCTTCGACGCCTGGCTGCCGCTACTTTCCCCCGCCGCCAGTGCCGGCGAACGCTGGCGCTACTGGCGTGCGCGCAGTCTGGCTCGGCGCATCGACCCAGACGCCAAAGCGCAAGCGCAAGCCCTGTTCAGCGATCTGGCGCAAACGCGCTCGTTCTACGGCTTCCTTTCCGCCGACCTCATCGGCCAGCCCTACGCCATGGTGGACCGCCCATTACAAATCCCTGACACGCAGCTTACCGCGCTTCTGGACCACCCCGCCATGGCGCGCGCCGTGGAATTATTTCTGGTGCATGACGAAACCAATGCCCTGCGCGAATGGCAGCAAGCCATGAGCACGCTGAGCACGGAAGAAGTACTGGCGGCGGGCAAACTGGCGCAGACCTTGAACTGGTATCGCAACGGCATCACGGCGCTGAGTCAGGCCGCTTATTGGGATGATCTCGATCTACGCTTCCCCTTCGCCTACCGCGACCTCATCAGCGCGCAAGCCAGTCAAAACGCCAATCTCGACGGCACCTTCATCTATGGCGTCGTCCGCCAGGAAAGCGCCTTCATCGACAACGCCCGCTCCTCCAGCGGCGCGCTCGGCTTGATGCAACTCATGCCCGGCACCGCCAATGACATGGCGCGCGCCAGCGGCCTGAGCCCACGCAACAACCAGCAAATTCTGGAACCCTCGACCAATTTACGCCTCGGCAGCCGCTACCTGGCACAAATGCTGCAAAATTTCGACGGCAACCGCATTCTCGCCGCCGCCGCCTACAACGCCGGCCCCGCCCGCGTGCGGCAATGGCGCGCGCAAACCGCCGG
>JAITMI010000325.1 GCA_031277435.1 Pseudomonadales bacterium | reverse complement strand
GCACGGCCTTGCCGTGTCCCAGCAGCCGCGCCTGCTGAACCCGGGCCATGACGGTAGCGAAGAAAAACCCTACGGCAACAAATGATTCACCGCCGCCCGTTCCTCGGACAACTCCTGCTCGGTCTTCTTCATCAGCTCACGGCTGAACTCGCTGACCGCCAAGCCCTGCACGATGCTGTACTGGCCATTGGCGCAAGTCACCGGGAAGGAATACACCAAGCCCTCGGCGATGCCGTAGCTGCCGTCGCTGGGAATCGCCATGCTGACGATCTTGCCATTCGTGCCCAGCGCCCAATCGCGCATGTGCTCGATGGCGGCGTTGGCGGCGGAGGCGGCGCTGGAGAGGCCGCGCGCCTTGATGATGGCGGCGCCGCGCTGCTGCACGGTGGGGATAAAGTCCTTCACCATCCAGTCTTGATCGACCAAAGTAGTGGCATCCTGGCCCGCCACTTTGCAGTGGTGGATGTCCGGGTACTGAGTGGAGCTGTGGTTGCCCCAGATGATCATGCCCTCAACATCGGTCGTATGTTTGCCGCTCTTGGCGGCAAGCTGCGCCATGGCGCGGTTGTGGTCGAGGCGGGTCATGGCAGTGAACTGGCCGCGCTTGAGGCTCGGCGCGTTGCGGTAGGCGATCAGCGCGTTGGTGTTGGCCGGGTTGCCAACCACGATCACCTTCACGTTACGGCTGGCGTGGTCGTTGATGGCCTTGCCCTGCACCGAGAAAATCTGCGCGTTGGCTTCCAGCAAATCCTTGCGCTCCATGCCGGGGCCGCGCGGGCGGGCGCCCACCAAGAGGCAGTAATCGGCGTCCTTGAAAGCCACCTCCGGCTTGTCACTCTGCACGATGCCCTGCACCAGCGGGAAGGCGCAATCTTCGATTTCCATCACCACGCCCCGGAGCGCTTCCAAAGCCGGGGTGATCTCCAAGAGTTGCAGGATGACCGGCTGGTCCTTCCCCAGCATGTCGCCGGCGGCGATGCGGAACAACAGTGAATAACTGATCTGGCCGGCGGCGCCGGTAACGGTGATCCTGACAGGTGCTTTCATGTGAAACTTCCCTTTGGCTGGTTGAACTTGGCTGCTTGAACGAAGAACTGCGTAAACTCTGGGGCGGCGGCGCCCGAAAGCGCGCGATTATAGAACCGTTGGGGAAGCCACCGCAAAAAAAGCCGCGTCAAAGTCCATCGCCACGCCGAACTTCCGTGTCCCGCGGCGCTGAATTTGCTATGCTTCGCCACCTTTTTTCCGCCTACCTATTCTTTCCGCCTACCCATCGCCACTCCCATGCGTCCCGTTTTCCGTAAAACCAAGATCATCTGCACCATCGGCCCCGCCACCAGTTCCTACGAGATGCTGCGCAACATGCACGAAGCTGGCATGGACATCATCCGCCTCAACATGTCGCACGCCACCCACAAATGGGCCGAGCGGATGATTGAACATGTAGTGGAACTCAACAAACACACGCCCTTCCCGGTGGGCATTCTGCTCGACACCCAAGGCCCGGAAATCCGCACCGGCGTGCGCGAAAGCGACCTCGATCTGAAAGTCGGCGACATCATTTCCATCACCGTGCGCGATGGCGTGGACGTGGAAGAATCCTCGATCCGCATCAACTACGACCAATTGCTCGACACCGTGAACGTGGGCGACAAAATCACCGTGGACAACGGCCTCATCAATCTGGAAGTGTTGGAAAAAAACAACAACGTGATGCGCTGCAAAGTGCTCGACGGCGGCAAGCTCGGCAGCAAAAAACACGTCAACCTGCCCGGCGTGCGCGTCAACCTGCCCGCCATCACGCAGAAGGATCGCGAGGACATTCAATTCGGCCTCGACAAAGAGCTCGACTACATCGCGCTGTCCTTCGTGCGCGAAGCCAACGACGTGCTGCAACTGCGCCAGCTCATCGCGGAATATAAGCCGGAGAAAGCTCACACCATCAAGATCATCGCCAAAATTGAAGATCAGCAAGGGGTGAAAAATCTGGAAGAAATCGTGCAAGTGGCCGACGGCATCATGGTGGCGCGCGGCGATCTTGGGGTAGAAATCGACCTCGCCGAACTGCCCAACACCCAGCGCCGCATCGTGAAATTGTGCGCCGAATACGGCAAGCGCGTGATCGTAGCCACGCACTTATTGGAATCAATGATCGAAAACCCCATCCCCACCCGCGCCGAAGTCACCGACGTCGCCAACGCGGTATACGAGGAAGCCGACGCCATCATGCTCTCGGGCGAAACCACCGTGGGCAAACACCCGCTGCGCTGCGTGCGCTACATGGATTCGATCGCCCGCGCCACCGAGCCCAAACAGGGCCTGGGTTTCACCAAAGCATTGCGCAAAAACAGCGACAAGGAACACCTCGCCGCCACCGCGGTGGAACTGGCCGAATCGCTGGGCGCCCAAGGCATCGTGGTGGTAACACGCCACGGCATCATGGCCAACTACGTCACCAACTGCCACCCGCAACACACGCCGATTTTCGCCTTCACCAACATCGGCGTAACCCGCCGCATCATGACCCTCAACCGCTACGTCTACCCCTTCAAAATCGAATTCAGCAGCGAACCCGAAATCACCCTGGCGCGCGCCTTCAGCGAACTCAAACACAAAGCCGGCTTCGAAAGCGGCGATAAAGTGGTAGTGATTTCCGATCTCTTGATCGACCAAGACAGCGTAGGCATTCAAATCCGCACGCTGCCCTAAAGAATAAAAACTAAAAAATAAAAAAGAATCCATCACCAGTATGGATCGAGCGCTCGCCTGCCCCCTGGTACTTCGCGGGACGCTTGCGCGCAGGGCGCGCGCACGCGAGCCTACCGGGATGTATACCCGGCGTTCCCGCGAAGGACCAGGGGGCCGGCGAGCGCGGAAGCTACCGTCCCAGCAATTTTGAATCTTTCTTTCTTGATCTGATCGAAGCACCCGCAAGGACCTCCACCCTGATAGCTACCGGGATCGCCGTGAATACATCCCTGTAGGC
>JAITMI010000324.1 GCA_031277435.1 Pseudomonadales bacterium | reverse complement strand
GGCTACCTTGCACCGTATTGGATTTCTCATTTGCAGGCTCCATAATGACGCCGGTTAATTTGAGCGCCAGGCTTTATAGAGAGACGTAATGCAAAATTCGGTCTTGGGGAAGCTGGAGGAAAATAATGGTTCGGTTATTGGGAGCCTTTCCATCGGTGGACTGGATATTCCTATTCGCATAGACCCCGATGACGCATCATTAGATCAGACGATTTCTCTCGCCGTGACTATCGCTACACTCCTGCCTGATTACGACCGTACATCGAAAGACATTATCGTGAGAGATCTTCTCGATACGTATAATTCCGGCTGGAATGAATACTATGAAACTCAAGAGGATGGGAGCTACAAAGAAGTAGTAAATCCTGAAATCAATGCGGACGAATTCCGCGCAAGCATTTCCATGTCATCCATAAGCATCACGGGAAATAGTTGCGTAGATATTTACTACGATGCAGGCAAACTTTTCTGGGGGCATGGCATATGCGTTACGTCGTTAAATGGCGCAAACTTCTCAAGCTCCAAAGCGCGGTTAGTAGGGTAAGCCGCCTGAATGTAGGCTGTTCGGAACCAAGCACATATGAACGATACGTTATTCGATGAAAAATGGGATGCCATATGTACGGCTTGTTTGGAACGAGTCAAAGCCGTGGACTACGATATAACTCGCCTGTCCCAAGATGAAGCCGAGGTTGTCGCACTGTGGAGGCTTGTAGCGGATGGCTATAACGGCGGGTTTCTTCAATTTTTTTGTAACTGGGGCGAAAATAATTGCGCGATAGCATTAAATGCACTGCGCCATATAGGCGCGGCAAACACGCTCGCCATCGTTCAAAAGCAGAGAAATATAGTTGAACGGCTAAACGGGCACCCGGACATGAAGGAATATGAGGACGTTTACAGGCTTTTAACCGATGAAGAAGCTGACACCATCTACTGCCAGCTTGATCCAGAATTTTGGGATGCCGCTAAAGAAATTCCAATTCTTGCCGCGCCAATCTATCAGTATCTTATTAGTCAACAAATTAGACGCCACTAAACATTTATGAACATCATTGAATCTCATTGGCGGCAAAGGCAGTCTTTAATCGAGGACGCCATTTATTTTGGCAACGACGACTTTATCGAACTGGATGGAAATCCAAATGATGGTTATCAGGCGGGAATACGCGCTTCCGTTGCTACGCTCTTGCAAGCCGATCCTGATCCTTGGGATGATGGGCTTGATGTGTACTGGTCCGTCCAGACGAACAATTTTGAAATTTTCGCGGGCGGGACGGCATGGGAAGCCGTAGGTTTTGTCGCGCTTGAACAGCGTTCGACGGGGCGCCTGCTTTGGCTGCTATATCTCAATAATTCAGAGCATTTCATCAAGGTTTCTTTACAAGGCTCCATTGTTCTGGCCATTTCCGAGGATGCCCCATTTCAGTTCGAATGGCATATACCAATTCAGTCGCCAGAAAAATTGACAGTTACTGCGATTCATGACGCCTAATTTTAGGCGTTAGGCCGCACACAATACCCGTTGAGTATCATGGAAAAAAGCACATCCGACAATGTAAAGGCAGGCATGGCCAAGTTGTGCAACGATTTCACGGAGCGCATTGCACAATTCGGGTTCAAGAGAAAAAACAGCCGCAGCCGGTCTTGGGTACGTCACAGCGAAGAATTTGTAGAGGAAGTTTGTTTTTATCGCCACGGAAGTTCCCGTGGCGGCCCTCCCTACAGCAACTCGGTTGACATAGGAGTTGAATTTCTAGTCAAAACCCCAGAGGGGACGGTAAAGGAGTTTCTCAGAGATCATTTACTTCGAGATAGCCGAGGCTACTGCTACCACACAAGATTCAATGCGTTAACATGGAGTACGTACGATAAGTGTGTTGATGATTTGATGCGCCTTATGAACGATCATGGTTTTCCTTGGTTCAAGACGCACGGCGCCTAACATTGCGCGTAATTCGGACGGCTTCGCCGCTGGTTAGCTCAGGCGTTAGGCATAATGGAGCCCTCTTGGCATGGCAACGAAGTTTCGTATCGTTCAATTATTGCTTCTGTGCGCCACGCTCTTGTCTGGTGCGGCGGCGGCTCTTTTTGGCTTTTTATATTTTTCGCTTTATTGGCCCTACCGCAACCTGTTCAACGAAGAAGGCCGGTATTATGACGAGCAGGCTTTGATCGTTTACCATGAGCAAGATGGTTTTCTAATTGCTCCAACACTTGTATTTCTAAGTATTGCAATCGTTTTTATCTTTAGTTGGCGGGCACGCCGTCGTCGCGAGCTCAATCGACTAAGCGAGTAGGTTGAGCTGGGCAGCGCGAAGCCCAGCCTGCACGAACTGAATTATTCGGCGCTAGTGATTATGAATGAATGGTTCAATAAATGGCGAGCGGCGCTCTGGCGTGCAAGAAGCTGGCGCGTGGCGTTATTCGTGCTAGCGCTGTGCGCTTCAGTGCCGCTGCTCGATCACTTGTTTCCGCCGCCGCTACAGCGGGCGCAAACCGTTTCCGCCGTGGTGCTGGATCGGCATGGTGTGGTGTTGCGGGTGTTTCCGGTGGAGGATGGCAAATGGCGGCTCAAGGCGCATATTGAGCAAATTGATCCGGCTTTTATTGAGGCGCTCTTGGCTTACGAGGACAAGCGCTTCCGCGCGCATGGCGGGGTGGATTTTCTGGCCTTGGGGCGCGCGGGCTTGTCCTTGCTCACGAGTGGCCGCATCGTCTCTGGCGGTTCTACCATCACCATGCAGACCGCGCGTTTGCTTGAACCGCGCAGGCGGACGCTTGGCGCGAAAATCGTTGAATCGCTGCGCGCCTGGCAATTGGAACGGCGATTCAGTAAAGATGAAATTCTGGAACTTTATCTGACGCTGGCGCCCTATGGCGGCAACCTCGAAGGTATACGCGCGGCGTCCTGGGCTTATTTTGGCCGCGAGCCGGATGATCTGTCGCCCGATCAGATCGCGCTGTTGATCGCGCTACCGCAATCGCCGGAAGCGCGGCGGCCCGATTTGCGCCCGGCTAACGCCGTGGTGGCGCGTGAGCGCGTGCTGTCGCGGCTGGCCGAGGCTGGCATCTTCGCGGCGGACCTTGCCGCCGAATCCGCCACGTATCCCGCGCCTGCGCGCCGCGCGTTTCCGGATAGCGCCTGGCATGGGGCGGAGGAAGCGGTGCGCCGCGCCGCTGATCCGGACAACATCCTCACCACGCTCGATTTCGCCCTGCAACAGAACGTTGAGGCGCTGGCGGCGCGAGCCACGGGGCCGGCGCCGGGCGAGGTGCAGGCGGCCATCATCGTGGTTGACATCGCTAGCCGCGAAGTGCGCGCCCTGGCCGGTTCCGCCAGCCGTGAGAGCGCCGGCGGCTGGATCGACCTGAGCAACCGCCCGCGCTCGCCCGGCTCGACGCTCAAGCCTTTCATCTATGGCCTGGCCTTCGATGACGGCGTGGCCACGCCCCAAACGCGCATCGCCGATGCGCCAACACGTTTCGACTCCTACCAACCCAACAACTTCGACGGCGCTTTCAAGGGGGAAGTCAGCATCGCCGAAGCCTTGCAGCATTCGCTCAATATCCCCGCCGTCGCCGCGCTTGATGCGGTGGGCGCGCGCCGCTTTGCCGCCGCCTTGGCCTTCGCCGGCGCCGATCTGTCGCAGCCTTTGACGGCGGAGGATGACACCGGCCTGGCCGTCGCGCTCGGCGGCGCTGGCCTCACTCTGCGCGAACTCGCGCTGCTTTATGCGGCCTTGGGTGATGAAGGCCGCGCCCGGCCGCTCCACTGGCTGCACGCGGAAACCGAAATAGCGGAACTGCCGCCTACGCCGCTGATGTCGGCACAATCGGCGCGTGAGATCGTGCAAATCCTGACGCAAAGCCCAGCGCCTCCAGGCCGTATGCCAGCGTTCTTGACCCAAGAGGCGCCGCGCATCGCCTTCAAGACTGGCACCTCATACGGCTACCGCGATGCCTGGGCCGCTGGCGTTGGCAATGGTTATGCCGTGGTGGTATGGCTGGGCCGCGCCGACGGCGCGCCGCGCCCCGGCGTCACTGGCCGCGACGGCGCGCTGCCGGTGCTGTTCAACGTGTACGACGCCATCGCGCGCGCCACCCCCGCGCCGTTCTCCGCGCCAACACTGTCCGCCGCCGATAATCTCGACCACGCGCCGCCGCCCTTGGCCCGCTTCGCGCGCCAGAACCTCGCGCCGCGCATTCTGTTTCCGCCGGACCAGGCCGAGATCTGGCAAGACGCCGCGCACGGCTCCTTCACCCTGGCCGCCGAAGGTCAAGGCCGCCTGACCTGGTATGTGGATGGCGCGACGCTGACCCCAAATGTGCTTGGCGATGCCGTGTGGTACCCGCCAGAGCCTGGCTTTTATGAGATCGCCGTGGCGGACTCCGCCGGGCGCACGGCGCGGGTGAAGGTGCGGGTGTTGGCGCCATGAGGGTGGTGAGAACTTTTGTGAGCGCAGCCGCCATAGTGGTCTCTATTGCGGCCATTCCTCATCCGGCCAATTCCGCGAGGTATGAATAACGCGAACGATCACAACGCTTTGTTGGCCAGCAACTTCGTGCAATTCATAGGCGATGATGTAGGGATAAGGGGCGAGAATTTTTTCATAAGTTCCACTCACCCGCCCCGGTCTCCCAGTCGCAAAATCGCCCAATTTGTTCCCGGCGTCCTCAATGGCATCCACGACTCGTTCGGCGGCAAGCGGGTTGTCCTGAGCGATATAACGCAAGATTTCGAGGTTATCTCGCAAAGCCTCAATCGACCAAACAACCGGCCTCATTCGCGCGCGGCCTTGTGGCGCTTCGCATCCTCAATAATTTCTCGCATCCGTGCGACAGCCTCAGCATGAGAGACCACCCGCCCTTCCCTCACATCGGCCATGCCGCGCTTGATGCCATCAATGATTTCAAGCTCGCGCTCAACGTAAGCGGAAACCGCCTCGGCGGCGAGAAACGATTGGCTGCGCTGGGTGTCAGTGGCGATCCGTTCCAATTTCGACTTGGTTTCCGCCGAAACCCGAATTGTCATGGTGGTGGTTGCCGTCATGGCGAAACTCCAGTGTTAATTTGTACACAATATAGCACGGCGCAGTTCTAATCATTTGGCTCTATCCACATCAATGTTGACGGCTTTATTCTGGATAACGCTTCCGCCCACTCCGCTCATCCAGCGAGCGCAAATAATCGAGTTTTTCGCGGATTTTCAGTTCCATGCCGCGCTCCACCGGATGGTAGTAGCGGCGTTCCTTCAGGGCTTCGGGGAAATAATTTTCGCCGGGGGCGTAGGCGCCGGGTTCGTCGTGGGCGTAGCGGTAGTCGCCGCCGTAGTCGAGTTGTTTCATCAGTTTGGTGGGGGCGTTGCGCAGGTGCTGTGGCACTTCGTGGCTGGGGTCGGCTTGCACGTCGGCGCGCGCCTGGTTGAAGGCGGTGTATACCGCGTTGCTCTTGGGGGCGCAGGCGAGGTAGACCAGGGCTTGGGCAAGCGCCAGTTCGCCTTCGGGGCTGCCGAGGCGTTCCTGCACGTTCCAGGCGTCGAGGGCGATGCTCAGGGCGCGCGGGTCGGCGTTGCCGATGTCTTCGCTGGCCATGCGCAGTACGCGGCGCGCGATGTATAGCGGGTCGCAGCCGCCGTCGAGCATCCGCGCCAGCCAGTAGAGCGCGGCGTCGGGCGAGGAACCGCGCACGGCTTTGTGCAGCGCGGAAATTTGTTCATAAAACGCATCGCCGCCTTTGTCGAAACGCCGCAGGTTGCCTTGCAATACTTGCGCCAGCATGGCGTCGCTCAAGACTTCCCTGCCCTGTGCGTCGTGTTCCAATAAATCCAGCGCCAATTCCAACAGGTTGAGCGCGCGGCGCGCATCGCCGTCGGCGGCTAGGGCGAAGCGGCTCAGTTGCTCCTCGCTCAAATAAATCGTTCGTTCCCCAAGGCCGCGCTTGCCGTCCGCCAGCGCTTGTTTTATCACACGTTCCAAATCGTTGGCATCGAGCGGTTTGAGTACGTACACGCGGGTGCGCGAGAGCAAGGCGTTGTTGAGTTCAAACGAAGGGTTTTCGGTGGTGGCGCCGATGAACAGCACGGTGCCGTCTTCGATCCAGGGCAGAAAGGCGTCTTGCTGCGCCTTGTTGAAGCGGTGCACTTCATCGACGAACAGCACCGTTTGCCGCCGCTGCATACGGCGCTGTTCCTGCGCGCGTTCGATGGCGGCGCGAATTTCCTTCACCCCGGCGAGCACCGCGGAAAGGCTTTCCAAATGCGCATCGGCGCTGGCCGCCACCATGCGCGCCAGCGTGGTCTTGCCGGTGCCGGGCGGCCCCCACAGGATCATCGAATGCGGCTGCCCGGCGCGGATCGCTTCGTACAGCGGTTTGCCGGGGCTGAGGATGTGTTCTTGACCGATGTATTGGTCCAGATTGAGCGGCCGCATTTTGGCCGCCAGCGGTTGATAGGCGCCGCTCTCATTCTGGAACAAGGAGAGCGTCACGGCGCGTTCCGGTTGTCGATCAGTTCCGCGCCCGCGGGCGGGGTGAAGCTGAAGGTATCGTCGGGCAAGCTCAGGTTGCGCTCCACGGCGCTGAAGGCGAGGCTGGTGCGCTGCCCCAGGCTGTCTTCAAACTGCATTTCCACCAGTACCGGGCCGTCGAAGCTCAGGCTCATGCGCTCGAACAGGCTGCTCGGGCGGCGCGGCGTCAGGATGAAACGCCAAAGTTCGCCGCCCATTTGCGTGGCGCTCACCGCGTAGGCGTCGCCGATGCTGGCGGCGTCGCCATTGAGCAGCATCACCGGGGTGCGGTCGAGCTGGTCGTCGAAGTCCTGCACCGTCACTTGGTCGAGATCAGGTTCGTAACGCCAGATGGTAGCGCCATCGGTCACCGTCAGTTCTTCATAGGGAGCGATGACGCGCCAGGCAAAATTCGCCGGTTTGCGCATGGAGAGGATGGCGCTGGTTTCCTGTACCTCGCGGTCGTCCTGGTCCATCAGGAGTTGATTGACCTCGGCGCGCAGGCTGGAGGTTTGGCGCAGCAGGTCTTCCAGGGCGGCGGCGCCGTTGTCGAGTTCTTGGGCGCTGGTGAGAGAGAAGGTGAGAAGCAAGCAAAGCCCGGCCAAAGTTTTCCGCATAAAGCAGGCGCCGCTGGATTCCCGCCTGCGCGGGAATGACGAGAAGAAAAACCGTAGGGCGGGTCTTG
>JAITMI010000273.1 GCA_031277435.1 Pseudomonadales bacterium | reverse complement strand
CTACGTGCATCGCATCGGCCGCACTGGCCGCGCCGGGCAAAGCGGGTTGGCGGTGTCGCTGGTGAGCGATGAGGACGAAAAACTGCTGCGCGATATTGAGCGTTTGATCAAACGCCGCGTCACGCGCCGCGATTTCGAGGTGGCCAGTCTGCCGGCCAAACCCGCCGAAGCGCCGCGCACCGCGCAAGCCTCAGAGCAAGCCGGCGAACGGCGTGAATCCGGCGCGGGTCACCGGCGGCGTGGTGGTGAGCGTACGCGCTCTCAAGCGCCGGAACGGAACTCCGCGCCGCGTCAAGCCCGGCCAGAACGGCAAGGGCAGGGCGCGCCGCAACAACAGTCGCGGCAAGGCGGCGCGCAGGCGCGGCGTCAGGGGCCGGGCGAAGCGGCCTCGGGGCAGCAGCGTTCACGCCACGGTGGCACCCGTGGCAATGCTCACGGCAATACCCATGCCAATACTCATGGCAATACTCATGGCAATGCGGCGAACGGCAAGCGCATGAACACGGGCAAGCCGGCTTTCAAGGAAGTCAATGGCAATGTGGCCGAGCCGCGTCAGCAGGGCGGCGGGCGCTCGCAACCACGGCCAGCGCGTGGCGCCAGCCGCGGCATGGCGCCGCCGCCGCGTAGCGCCAATCAGCGCCAGCATGGTAACCAGAACAGCGGCGGCTTATGGGAGTCGCTGCGCGGTTTTTTCAGCAAATAAAATAAATAAAGCGTCAAATCAGCATTACATTCGCGCCCAGCACGCAAAGCTCGCCAATTTCAGGTGATTTGGGTTTGGCCTGGGCGCGCGGATTTTGCACAATAGGGGGTGTTGGTATCACCACACCTCAGTGCAAAAAACCAAGGAGATGTGTGATGTTGTTGTTGTCGCTGCTAGAGCGCCGCATCAAACGCGGCACTTTGATTTTGCGTATGCCGGATGGCACTGCTCATAGTTTCGGCGCGGGCGAGCCGCGCGCCGAATGGATTTTGCGCAACGAAGACACGGCGCGCCGGCTGCTGCGCGACCCGGAATTTGAAGTGGGCGAAACCTACCTGCAAGGCGGCTGGGATGCTGGCGAAGGCGGGCTGCGTAATCTGCTCGCCGTGCTGCGTAGCAATTTCGCGCCTCAGCAGGCGCCAAACTGGATGAAACCCCTGGCGCGCTTGCTGCAACAGTTCAACCGCATCAGCAGCAGTTACCGCAACGTGGCGGCGCACTATGACGTGCCCGAACGGGTGTTCCGGCGTTTTCTCGACACTGAAATGTTTTATTCCTGCGCCTATTTCAGCGCGGAAGACATGACGCTGGAGCAAGCGCAACAGGCCAAGGCGCGCCACATCGCGCGCAAGCTCCTGATCCAGAGCGGTGACCGTATTCTCGACATCGGCTGCGGCTGGGGCAGCATGGCGTTTTATCTGGCGCGCGAATACGACTGCGAGGTGGTGGGCATCACGCTGTCCAAGGAACAGCTCGCGGCGGCGTGGGCCGAGCAGCAAAAGCGCGGCGCTGATCGCGTGCGTTTTGAACTGGCCGATTACCGTGAGCACCGGGGCAAGTATGATCGCATCGTCAGCGTCGGCATGTTCGAGCATGTGGGGCAGCCTTTTTTCGGCGCCTATTTTGACCGGGTAAAGGAATTATTGACCGAAAAAGGCGTGGCGCTGATCCATACCATTGGCCGCAGCGGCCCCGCCGGGCTGACCAATGCCTGGATTCGCAAGCACATCTTCCCCGGCGGCAGCACGCCGTCCTTGTCGCGGATCATGCCGGCGGTGGAAAAAAGCGGCTTGTTGTTGTGCGATCTCGAAGTCTGGCGGCTGCATTACGCCATCACGCTGCAACATTGGTATGAGCGTTTTCAGCATAGCCGCGCCGACATCGCGGCTGATCTGGGCGAAACTTTTTGCCGTATGTGGGAGTTCTATCTCGCCGCTTGCGAAGCGGCGTTCCGCTATTCGGATCTGGTGGTGTTTCAAGCGCAATTGGCGCGGGAACATGGGGCGGCGCCTTTGGGACGTGAGTATTTATATCGCTGAGTTTTTTGACGGATTTTATTAACGTGGATTTTGAGAAAATTTTGCAGGAACTGCCTGCGCAAATGCGCGAGCTGTGCGGTAAGGGCCGCGTCGCGACTTACATTCCGGCCTTGGCGCGCGTGCCGGCCAACAAATTCGGCATGACGCTGTGCCGCGTCGATGGGGGCTGTTACAGCGTCGGCGACAGCGAGGAACGCTTTTCCATCCAGAGCATTTCCAAGGTGTTCACCTTGTCGCTGGCGATGAGCCGCTGCGGCGAGGCGCTATGGCGCCGCGTGGGGCGCGAACCCTCGGGCAACCGCTTCAATTCGCTGGTGCAGTTGGAATACGAAAAGGGTATTCCACGCAATCCCTTCATCAACGCCGGCGCCATCGTCGTGTGCGATATGCTATTGAGCCACTTGTCCAATCCCAAACAAAACTTGCGCGATTATTTGCGCGTATTGTCCGGCGGTTTCGACATCGATTTCGACGAAGAAGTGGCACGCTCGGAGGCCGAAACCGGCTTCATCAATTACGCGCTGGCCAACTTTCTCAAGGGCCACGGTAACCTGCATAACGACGTTGATGAAGTGCTTGATCTCTATTTTCATCAATGTTCGCTGGCGCTCAGTTGCAGTGAATTGGCGCAGGCCATGACGCATCTCGCCAGCGCGGGCGTTTCCAAACGCCTGGGTGAAGCTCTGCTGACGCCAGCGGAAGTCAAGCGTATCAACGCCTTGATGCTTACCTGCGGCACTTACGACGCGGTGGGAGAATTCGCTTACCGGGTGGGTTTGCCGGCCAAGAGCGGCGTCGGCGGCGGCATCGTGGCGGTATTGCCGGGCGAATACGCGGTGGCGGTGTGGTCGCCGGAACTCGATCCGTCCGGCAATTCCCTGGCTGGCGGCGCGGCGCTGGAGTATTTGACCACGGTGACGCAGCGCTCGATTTTCTGAGCCTGACTCAGCTCAATCCGTAAGCGGGCGCCGCGCTTGTAATTGCGCCAGCTCTCGCGGCATGGCTGTATTCAAGACTGAATTTTCCAAAAAATTTGCCGCGAGATCGGCGCGGCCGCGGGCCCGGAGCGCGGCGTAAACCAATAGCTCGAATTGCGCGCGCAGTGCGCTTTCGGCTTCATGCAGATTCAATTGATGCAGCAGAAACAGCAAGGCTTCGGCGGTGCTGAAACGCTCGGCGTCCTGTTTGGCGCGCAGCCAGAAGCGGCTTTCGCCCACCAGCGGCAGGCTTACCAGCTGCCCCCAGTTTTTGACCTCTTTCGCCATGGTGCCGGCCTCGGTCCAGGCGCCGTCGAGCAATATGATTTGCAGCCGCGCCGGGTCGCTTTGCGGCGGTGGCGGCTGGCCGTGCGGGTGCAGAATCCAGGTGTCGCGCCCCGCTTGCAGCAGGTCTTGCGGGCGCGGCGGCTGGCGGGTGTCCCAGTGCACTTGGGTGCAGTTGTTGAACAAACGGTGAATCAAATTGCCGCTGCTGGTGGGGCGCAGGCGTTCG
>JAITMI010000248.1 GCA_031277435.1 Pseudomonadales bacterium | reverse complement strand
CGCGCAACAGGTTGATGCCCACCAGCACGTCGAACTGCCCCAGGCGCAGATCGCGGATGATTTCCATGCGCTCGACCGTGTCGATGTCCGAATGCAGATAGCGCACCTTGACGCCGTGCTCGGCCAAGTAATCGGTGAGATCCTCCGCCATACGCTTGGTCAGCACCGTGACCAGCACCCGCTCCTCGCCCTGCTCCACTCGCTGGCGAATTTCCGACAACAAATCATCCACCTGATGCAGCGCCGGGCGCACTTCTACTTCTGGATCGATCAATCCAGTAGGACGCACCACCTGGCGCACCAATTGCCCCTGATGCTGTTCTTCATACGTACCCGGCGTGGCGGAAACGAAAATAAGCTGCGGTGCCAGCGCTTCCCACTCCTCGAAACGCAAGGGGCGGTTGTCGAGCGCTGAAGGCAGACGGAAACCGTATTGCACCAAGGTTTCCTTGCGCGAACGATCACCCTTGAACATGGCGCCGATCTGCGGCAGCGTGGCGTGCGATTCATCCACCACCACGAAGGCATCGAGTGGCAGATAGTCGAACAAAGTCGGCGGCGGCTGGCCCGGCGCGCGGCCCGACAGAAAGCGCGAGTAATTTTCGATGCCGGTGCAATAGCCCAATTCCTGAATCATTTCCAAGTCAAACTGCGTGCGCTGCTGCAAACGCTGCGCTTCGAGCAATTGATTATTGACCTGTAGTTCTTGCAAGCGCTGTTGCAATTCCACCTTGATTTCTTCCGCCGCCCGTAACATGCGCTCGCGCGGGGTGACGTAATGCGAAGTGGGAAACACCGTCAAACGCTCAACCCGTTCCACTATCGCGCCGGTGAGCGGATCGAAATAAGCCAGCGATTCGATTTCATCATCAAAGGCTTCGATGCGGATCGCGTTGATATCCGACTCCGCCGGAAATACGTCGATGACATCGCCGCGCACCCGGTAAGTGCTGCGATGCAGGTCCATCTCATTGCGGGTGTACTGCAATTCCGCCAGTTTTTTCAGCAATTGCCGCTGTTCAAACTTGTCGCCCACCTTGAGTTCAAGCCGCATGTCGAGATACGCGGCGGGATCACCCAGGCCATAGATGCAAGACACGGTCGCCACCACCACCACGTCGCGCCGCTCCAGCAAGGACTTGGTGGCGGACAGGCGCATCTGCTCGATGTGTTCATTGATGGTGGCGTCTTTTTCGATGTAGGAATCGGAAGCCGGCACGTAGGCTTCGGGCTGGTAGTAGTCGTAATACGACACGAAATATTCAACGGCGTTGTTGGGAAAAAACTCCTTCAGCTCCCCATAAAACTGCGCCGCCAACGTCTTGTTGTGCGCCATCACCAGGCAAGGCCGCTGCGCCTCGGCGATGACGTTGGCGATGGTGAAGGTCTTGCCCGAGCCAGTCACCCCCAGCAAAGTCTGACTCGCCAGCCCCGCCTCCAGCCCTTCGAGCAAGAGCCGGATAGCCTGCGGCTGATCGCCAGCGGGCGGATAAGGAGCATGAAGTTTGAATCGCTGAGTGGACTGCATGAGCTGAAACGGTGGCCGCGAAGTGAACTTGTAATTGTATGCCAAGGGGCCGCGCGACGCCCCCGGCGAGCTCAAGCAATCACCCGCATCTGTTTGTGTTTTGACCTGTTGACCTGCCCCGGCAATCTCATTAAAATGCGCGCTCTTTCGAGATGCGGTCTGCTGCTGCCCAATAGCTCAATGGTAGAGTAGGTGACTGTTAATCACTTGGTTCCTGGTTCGAGCCCAGGTTGGGCAGCCAATCTCGTCAATGACTTAGGCGGTTTCCGCCGCCACTCCAAAGCCTCAAGGCAACACTTAGGCAACAAAACCGCACAAACAAATTCGTTTGACTAGCGGCGCTCTTACAACTCCCCCGCCCCCCGCAAGCACGGCTATGGTTTTGCCAATGCTGAAGCCTACGATGACGGTGGAAGACGCTGGCGATTATGACGAACAACGCTTCAACACCACGGGCTTTTTGGATACCGCCATCGTGACCATTTGTCACACCAAAACAAAACACGAAATCTAGGTCATTTCCATGAGAAAGGCCGAGCCACGCCGCGTGATTCGTGAAGAATTGGCACGGCAGGCATGAAAGCCATCCGCGAGACAGTAGCAGCCACACCAGCAGCCACACCAGCCGCAAGACCAAAGCGGCCTGCGCCTCTTGCTCTCGTCTTCACATTGCCGCGCCGCTTTTTACGCTTCGACTAATCTCACCGAGTACTGGCACTCAAGCATTCGGCATCGCCACGATTTGCAGCTCCACGCGGCGGTTTTGCGCGCGGCCCGCTTCGCTATCGTTGGAGGCGATGGGCTGACTGGGGCCCATGCCTTGCGAGATCAGGCGGTTTTGATCCACGCCGCGGGTAGCAAGATAGTTGCTGACGCTGGTAGCGCGGCGAGTGGACAGGTTGTAGTTATAGTCGGCGCCACCGGTGGAGTCGGTGAAGCCGTTGACGACCAGGCGAGTGTCCTTGTACTTGTAGAGCACTTGCGCCACGGAATCGAGCACGGGGTAGAACTGCGGGCGGATATCGAACTGATCGGTATTGAACGTGATGTTGCCTGGCATGATCAGATTAAGCTGGTCGCCGTTGCGCTGTACTTGCACG
>JAITMI010000208.1 GCA_031277435.1 Pseudomonadales bacterium | reverse complement strand
CGGCACCAGCGCGCCCTCGGGCGGCAAGCTGGGGTATTTCCGGCAGCATCAACTGGTCGCGGTGGAGAGCCTGCGGCGGCTCTGGCGCGAACCCTTCAGCACCACGCTGGCCGTGCTGGTGATGGGCATCGCGCTGGCCTTGCCTTTGAGCCTGTGGCTGTTGCTGCAAAATTTGCAGGGCCTGGCGCGCGACGTGGATGAAGCCGGCACCGTGTCGATTTATCTGCAACAGGGCCTCGTGCCCGAGCGTCAGCAAGCCTTGCTGGAATCCTTGCGCGAACGCGAGGAAGTGAGCGAAGTCAGCCTGATCACGCCCGAACAAGCGCTGGCCGAATTCGAACGTAATTCGGGTTTCAGCAACGTGCTCGCCGGTCTCGATGCCAACCCCTTGCCGCCGGTGCTGGTGGTAACGCCGCGCAGCCTTGAGGCGGACCTCTTGCAAAGCCTGCAACACTATGCCGCCTCGCTGGATGGCGTGGACGCGGCGGAAGCGGACCTGGCCTGGCTGGAGCGCCTGCGCGCGCTGGTGAATCTGGCAAGCCGGCTGGCGCTGCTCTTGGGCTTGATGCTGGGCTTGGGCGTCTTGCTGGTGATCGGCAACACCATCCGTCTCGCCATCGAAAACCGCCGCACCGAAATCGTGGTGGTGAAACTGGTGGGCGGCACCGATGCCTACGTGGCGCGGCCCTTCCTGTATTGCGGCCTGTGGTACGGCGCCGGCGGCGGTTTGGTGGCGCTGGGGCTGTCGGCCTTGAGCGTTGCGCTCTTATCCGGGCCTTACGCGCGCCTGATGGGCACTTACGGCGCCGAGGGCGCGCTGCGCGGCTTCGATCTGGCGCAAGGCGGCTACGTGCTGGCGGGCGCCGCCTTGCTCGGCTGGCTGGGCGCCAAGCTGTCCGTGCTGCGTCATTTGCGTAGCGTGGAGCCGCGCTAGGCTTCACCGCCGTCCAGGTAATTGGCCCCCTACAGGGCGGCGATCTTGCGCCTATTCTCGCGGCTGCGGCAACCATCGCCAGCGCGAACCCCCTAATCAAGACTCGGGTTTTACGGGAATCACGCCGATTTCAGGTACACTTGCCGTTCCTAAAAATAAGTACGTCATTCACCTTTTCATCCATCATTGCCAACAGGAGTCTCTACATGGCCTTTGAATTACCTCCCCTGCCCTACGCGATGGACGCGCTACAGCCGCACATCTCCCGTGAAACCCTCGAATATCACTACGGCAAGCACCACAACGCCTATGTGGTGAAACTGAACAGCCTGCTTGAGGGTAAGCCAGAAGCGAACCACTCGCTGGAAGACGTCATCAAAAACTCCAGCGGCGGCGTGTTCAACAATGCCGCGCAGATTTGGAACCATACGTTCTACTGGCACTGCCTCAGCCCTCAGGGCGGTGGCGACCCCAGCGGCGCGATCGCCGCCGCCATCAACCAGCACTTCGGCTCCTTCGCCGAATTCAAGGCCAAGTTCACCGACAGCGCCATCAACAACTTCGGCTCCTCCTGGACCTGGCTGGTGAAAAAAGCCGACGGCTCGCTCGCCATCGTCAACACCTCCAACGCCGGCACCCCCATCACCGAAGCCGGCCTCACGCCGCTGCTCACCGTGGATTTGTGGGAACACGCCTACTACATCGACTACCGCAACCTGCGCCCGAAATACATGGACGCCTTCTGGGCCTTGGTGAACTGGGAATTCGTGAACAAAAATTTCGCGTAAATTTCACGCTGTATCGTTGTTGCCCTTCTTCTTGTCCCTTCCTTCCGCAAGCGAGGGAAGGGGCAATTCGCTCAAGCGGCGGCGCCATCGTCGCGGGCCATTTCCCTACGCCTTCTTGACAAACTCCGACTTCAATTTCATCGCCCCAAAACCTTCGATTTTGCAATCGATATTGTGATCGCCTTCAACCAGCCGGATGTTTTTGACCTTGGTGCCAACTTTGAGCGTTTGCGAGGAACCTTTGACTTTCAAA
Source organism: Pseudomonadales bacterium (assembly GCA_031277435.1). Classification (GTDB taxonomy): domain Bacteria; phylum Pseudomonadota; class Gammaproteobacteria; order Pseudomonadales; family Pseudohongiellaceae; genus CAILUG01. The sequence goes on along the minus strand of JAITMI010000208.1, from coordinate 587 downwards.
TCCTTGATGATGGTAACGCTGTCGCCCTCGTTCAGCACGGTGCCGTGCGCGTCCTTGACGATGAGATCATCGCCCGCCGCGCCGCTGGCCTCGCCGTTCGTCCATTCGTGCCCGCATTCGGGGCAGTTCCACTGGGCGCCGTCGCTGTAGCAATAATCACAGGCGCATTTCGGGCAGGCGGGGGTATCACTCATGAAACATATCTCCAGTCAAAGGAAGGCGATTCTACCTCGTATCACTCGCGCCGCGTGCTCCAGGTTTGCCGCATGGTATAGTGGCGCCGCTCGTTTGAGCGCCCTCATTACTTTCGAGACACAAGGACACTGCATTCATGGCCAGTATTTTCAGCAGAATTCTCGCCGGCGAACTGCCCGGCCACTTCGTGTGGAAGGACGCGCACTGTTTCGCCATCATGACCATTCAACCGATTCGCCAAGGCCACTTGATCGTGATCCCCAACGCGGAAGTGAACCACTGGGACGACGTGCCGCCCGCCACCGCCGCGCACTTGATGCGGGTGTCGCAGCAGATCGCCAAGGGCATCAAGGCGGTGATTCCCTGCGCGCGCGTGGGGGTGAGCATCATCG
>JAITMI010000179.1 GCA_031277435.1 Pseudomonadales bacterium | reverse complement strand
CAAGACGAAGCGCTCGCCGCGCTGTTCGTAATTCTGGAATTGATCGAAACTGGCGCAGGCCGGCGACAAGAGCACCACGTCGCCCGCCACCGCGCGCAGGGCGGCGAGCCGCACGGCCTCATCAAGAGTGGCGACGCGCGCGATGGCGACGGCGCCTTGCAAGGCTTGCGCGAGGCGCGGCGCGTCCTCGCCAAACAGAATCGCCAGCTTGCCGCTCTCGCGCATGGCCGGCGCCAGCGCGGTGAAGTCCGCGCCTTTACCCTGCCCGCCCGCCAAGAGGATCACCGGCGCGGCGGCGCCAAAGCCCTTGATCGCCGCCACGGTGGCGCCGACGTTGGTGCCTTTGGAATCGTTGTACCAATTCACGCCATTGCGCGCCGCCACCCACTGGCAGCGGTGCGGCAGACCGGGGAATTCACGCAGCGCGCGCAGCATCGGCGCCAGCGGCAAGCCGGCGGCGCTGCCGAGCGCCAGCGCGGCCAGCGCGTTGGCGACGTTGTGCATCCCGGCGAGTTTCATGTCGTTGGCGGCCAATAACCCGGTATCGCCCTGGCACAGCCACAAACGCTCGCCATCGCGGCGGATGCCAAATTCGTGCGCTCCCTGCGCCTGGCTCAAGCCAAAACTGCTGAGCGTGGCGCCGTGTCCGGGCGGCGGATAGGTCGCCGCGTCGTCGCGGTTGACCACGATGTGAGCGGCGCCCTGGAAAATGCGCTGTTTAGCGGCGCGGTAGGCCGCGAGCGAGGGGTAACGGTCCATGTGGTCTTCGCTCAGATTGAGAATGGTGGCGGCCTTGGCGCGCAGATTTTCGGTGGTTTCCAGTTGAAAGCTGGACAGTTCCAATACGTAAAGCTCAGGTTCTTTACTATTCGGTTGCAAAAGGTCCAAGACCGGCCTGCCGATGTTGCCAGCGACTTCGACCGTCTTGCCGGCGGCGCGCGCCATCTCGCCTACCAGCGTGGTGACGGTGCTCTTGGCGTTGGCGCCGGTGATGGCGATCAGCGGCGCTTTCACTGCCTTGGCGAAAAGATCAACGTCGCCGGTGATGCGCACGCCTTGAGCGATCGCCGCCTGTACGGCGGGTTCGGCCAAGGCCACGCCGGGGCTCATCACCAAGGCGGCGGCGGCGCTCAAGGCGGCGGCGTCGAGCGGGCCGAATTGCGTTGCTACTTCGGGGAATTCCGCGGCGAAGGCCAGAGCGCCGGGCGGCGCGGCGCGGGTATCGACGGCGACGAAGGGCAGATGCCGGCGGCGCAAATAACGCGCGGCGGAAAGCCCGGTCTTACCCAGACCGACCACCGCGTATTTGCCCGCGCTATGCAGCGTCATCGTCGTCATCTCAGTTTCAGGGTCATCAGGCCGACCAGCACCAGGATCACGGTGATGATCCAAAAGCGCACGATCACCCGCGGCTCTGGCCAACCTTTCAGTTCAAAATGGTGATGCAGCGGCGCCATGCGAAAAAGGCGCTTGCCGGTGAGCTTGAACGAGGCCACTTGCAGGATCACCGACAGCGTTTCCATCACGAACACGCCGCCCATGATCAAGAGCACGATTTCATGCCGCACGATGACCGCCACTACCCCGAGCGCCGCGCCCAGCGCCAAGGCGCCGACATCGCCCATGAAGACTTGCGCCGGATAAGTGTTGAACCACAAAAAGCCCAGGCCCGCGCCCGCCAGCGCGCCGCAGAACACCACCAGCTCGCCAGCGCCAGCGATGTAGGGAATGTTGAGATAAGCCGAAAATTCCAAATGCCCGGCGAGGTAAGCAATCACCCCGAGCGCCGCGCCCACCACCACGGTTGGCAGAATGGCGAGGCCATCGAGGCCGTCGGTGAGATTCACCGCGTTGCTGAAGCCCACCACCATCAGATAGCCGAGCAGCAGGTAAAGCGGCCCCAGGTTGAGCGCCACGTTCTTGAAAAATGGAATGAAGAGTTGCGTTTCCTGCGGCGCTTGCGCGTGATAATAAAGTACGCATACCGCGATGGCGCCGAACACCGATTGCCAAAAATATTTCCAGCGCGCCGGCAAGCCCTTGGGGTTGCGCTCGAACACCTTGCGGTAATCATCCACCCAGCCGATGCCGCCGAAGCAGAAGGTCACGCCCATCACTACCCACACGTAAAGGTTGTTCAAATCCGACCACAAGAGCGAGCTGAGCAGGATGCTCAACAGAATCAAGGCGCCGCCCATGGTTGGCGTGCCGGCCTTGCTCAAGTGTGACTGCGGGCCGTCGTCGCGCACCACCTGGCCAATTTGGCGGTGGTTGAGCCGCTGGATCATCCAGGGGCCGACCAAGAGCGACAGCAAGAGCGCGGTGAGCACGCCCAAGGTGCCGCGCACGGTGAGGTATTGGAACACCGCGAAACCGGTGTTGAATTGCATCAGGTAATTGGTAAGCCAGAGCAGCATGACGGCCTTACCCCTCGTCCTGAGTCAGTTTGTTGACTATTCGTTCCATGCCCGCGCTGCGCGAACCCTTCACCAGGAGCGTGGTTTCCGGCGACAGCAGCGGCACCAGCAACGCGGTCAAGGTGTACCAATCCGCCACGTACATGCCACGCTCGCCAAAGGCTTGCACCGCGAGCCGCATCAAGTCGCCAGTGCCCATGAAAATCTCGATGCCCGCCTCACGCGCGTAATTGCCCAGCGCGGTGTGCGCGGCTTCGCGCTCGTCCCCCAATTCGCCCATGTCGCCCGCCGCCACGATGCGCAAGCCGGGGCGCGCTTTGAGCACGTTAATCGCCGCTTCGAACGAAGCCGGGCTGGCGTTGTAGCTGTCGTCGATGAGGGTGGCGCCCAGGCGGCCCCGCTTTACCTGCAAGCGGCCCTTGAGGCTGTGCATGGCGCTCAAGGCTTGTTCTACGTGTTCCAAAGTGGCGCCGGCTTCCATCGCCAGGGCGAGCGCGGCCAGCGCGTTGGCGACGTTGTGCCGCCCCGGCAAGGGCAGCCGCAATTGCGCTTCCCCGCGCGGCGTCCACACCGAAAAACGCGAGCCTTCGAGGCCGAGGTCTTCGCGCGCGGCGACGCCATAGGCGGCCTGAGTCTGACCTTCGGCGCTGATGCTCACCACCTCTTGCGCGCCCTGCACGCGCACATGGCGGGTGATGTTGCCGTCATCGAGATTGACTAGCGCGCGGCCACCGGGACGCAAGCCTTGCCAGAGTTCCGCCTTGGCCCGCGCTACGCCTTCCAGCGTGCCGAAGCCTTCGAGATGGGTGGGCGCGACATTGGTGATCAGCGCCAGATCGGGTTCGGCCAATTGCGTGGTGTAGGCGATTTCGCCCGGCGCGTTGGCGCCCATTTCGATCACCGCGAAACGCTGTGCGTCCTCAATGCCCAGCAGGCTCAAGGGCACGCCGATATCGTTGTTGAGATTGCCACGGGTGGCGTATACCGCGCCCGTGCGTTCCAGAATCGCGGCGGTCATTTCCTTGACCGAGGTCTTGCCCTGGCTGCCGGTGAGGCCGATGACGGTGGCGCTGCTTTTATGGCGATTGGCGCGGCCAAGCTGACCCAGCGCCAGGCGCGTGTCGTTGACGCGCAGAGTGGGCAGGCTGCCATGGACTTCCGCGCTGACCAAAGCCGCGCAAGCGCCGCGCGCCTGCGCCTCGCTGACGAAAACATTGCCGTCGAAATTCGGCCCCTTGAGCGCGATGAAGAGATCGCCCTCTTGCAGCGTGCGAGTGTCGATGCTGACGTTTTTGAACGCGATGTCCGCGCCGCTACACAGACCGCCCGTTATCGCGCGCGCTTGTTCGAGCGTCAGGGAACCGATCATGGCTTCCCTCCGCGTTCACGCAATAAGCGTTCCAATAAGGTGGCGGCGCGCGCGACATCGTTGAATGGCAATTTGCGGCCCGCGATGTCCTGGTACGTTTCGTGGCCCTTGCCGGCGATCAGAATGGCATCGCCCGGCGCGGCGTTTGCCAAGGCCAAGGCGATGGCACGTTCGCGTTCGCCTTCGACCCGCGCGCGTTCGGGGAAGCGCAGCCCGTCCAAGATGTCGGCGCGGATGTTGCGGGGGTCTTCGAAGCGCGGGTTGTCGTCGGTCACCACCAGATGATCGGCGAGCGACTCGGCGGCGGCGGCCATCAGCGGGCGCTTGCCGCGATCGCGGTCACCGCCGCAGCCGAACACGCACCAGAGTTTGCCCGCGCAGTGTTCGCGCATCGCGTGCAGGGCTTTTTCCAGGCCATCGGGGGTGTGCGCGTAATCCACCACCACGGTCAGCGGCAGTTGGCTGGGCACGAGTTGCATACGGCCCGGCACCGGCTTGAACGCGGTGGCGGCGGCGGCAAATACCGCCTCGGGGTCAAACGCGGGTTTGCTTTCGAGTTCGCCCAGCGCCAAGGTCAACACGCCAAGCATATTGCTGGCGTTGAAGGAGCCCAATAGCGGCGCGCGCAGCGGAAATTCGCCCCAGGGCGTATGCACGCGCATGCTCAGCCCCTGGACGCTGAAGCCTAGCTCGCGCGCGTACACATCCGCCGTCCGCTCATGCAGCGACCAGGTGAGTACTCGCAGATCGTCGCGCACGAGATTGGCGGTAGCGCGCACGTAGGGGTCATCGTAATTCAGTACCACGAGTTCCAGACCCTGGCCGCTAAACAGCAGACGCTTGCTGGCACCGTAAGCGTCCATCGTGCCATGCAGATCGAGATGGTCGCGGCTGAGATTGGTGAATAGCGCCGCCGCGTAGTCGTCCACGATCACGCGGTGTTGCACCAGGCCATGCGAGGATACTTC
>JAITMI010000168.1 GCA_031277435.1 Pseudomonadales bacterium | reverse complement strand
CATCAAGCGCCGCGTTCTCTTGCGCTGGCACGAGCTCAGTCAAAGTTACCACCGCCGCGCCCTGCAAACGCCAGTGCCATAGGCGCCGGCCATCCAAAATTTGCGGCCTGCCTTCCAGCCCTTGTGCGATTGGCTCCAAGCGCGACAGCCAGCCCAGGTTCAAGCCCCACAGGCGCAATTCCACGCCGTAATAATCCTCCGCGCGCGGCAAGAGATTCACGCGCAGCCAGGACGGCAGAAACGGCGCCTCAATCCGCAAGCCGCCGCGCCTTTGCTCCACCCGATAAATACCGCCAGGGCCGCTGAATACGCCTGCTCCGAGCGCCAGATTTTGTGCATCCGCCTCCGCCGCCGGATACGGCGCATACACCGGCGCCGGCCGCGCGTTATGCGCCTCGATCATACGCGCCATGAACGCATCGAGAGCGGCGCGCAAGGTAACATTATTGACTTCACTATTGCTGGTGAACACCAAACCCAGCCCCTGCCGTGGCAAGGCAACGACATAAGAACTCGCGCCATCGTTGAACGCCGAATGCGAAGCCAACAACAGTTCATCGCCCAGCGGCGTCAAAAAGAAACCCAGTCCAAAACCAAGATTGTCGTCATACAGCGACGCATTTTGTAATTGAAACAATTGTTCCACACTACTTACCGTCAATATGCCCTGGCCGCCTTGCAGCAGCGCCTGCATGAAGATGCCCATGTCATGCACGTTGCTGACAAGTCCCGCCGCCGGCACATCTCGCAAACGCTCATGCGGCACCGCTTCTTCGTCGTCATAAGCTTGGGCGATGCCGGGCACGCTAGCGGGATCGGCGCTGAAGCTGGTATCGCTCAAATTCAAGGGCGCCAAAATATGCCGCGCGATGTAGTCGGCATAAGCCTCGCCGCTTTGCCGTTCGATCAAAAGCCCGAGCAAGTCATAACCCAGATAGGAATAGTCAAAAACCTCGCCCGGCGCCGCCACCAAAGCCAGTTCTTCATCATGCGCCAACACCTCGCGCCACGCCTCATCCGCGCCGTTGGCGTTGAAGGCTCCTCTACCGGAACCCGGCGCGTAATAGGCCGGCAAGCCGCCGTGGTGGCTCAAGAGCTGCCGCACCGTAAAACGCTCGGGAAAAGTGCCGGCATAAGGCTGAAACTCGGGAAAATAGCGCGTGAATGGTGCATCCAGTTCCACCAGGTTCGCTTCCACCAACTGCAACACCGCCACCGCGGTGAAAAGCTGCACCAGTTCATGTTGCGCGTTGAGCGTTCGTTCCGAGAACGCCCGGTCCATTTCCCGCTCCGCCCAGCCGCTGCCGTAATCCCAAGGGGCCATGCCAGGCCACAGCACACCCAGCCCCGCGCCTACCAAGTCTTCCTCACGCCGCAAATGTTCGAGCAGCGCCGCGGCTTCTTCATAAATACCCGCCGCGACGGGATCAATATCCTGCGCCAGCGCGCCGCGCGGCACGGCCAGCACGCACCATAGCGATAAATAAAGACCGCGCCGCCAAAGCCAGGTGATGTTCATACATGCAGTTTCCGACATTGAGGTACCCTGTTGATGCCGCTTCTTGTATAGTATCTACATATGTTTAGACGAATGGAGACAGGCTATGGAATTGTATGTGAAGAAGTGGGGCAATAGCGCGTCGATACGTATTCCCGCCGCCATCATGGCGGCGGCCCGCTTGAGCATAGATCAAGCGGTCGAGATGCGTGAAGAAGGCGGGCGCATTGTGATCGAGCCTGTTCGTGGTAACGAACTGGAAGCCTTGGTTGCCGCCATCACGCCGGAAAATCGCCATGACGAAATATCCTTTGGCTCCGCCGTAGGCAAAGAAATGCTCTGATATGAAAACTTATGTGCCGGATACCGGCGATATTGTGTGGTTACAATTCGACCCACAAGCGGGTCACGAACAAGCCGGCCACCGCCCCGCGCTGGTGCTCAGCCCCGCGTTGTACAATGCTCGCGCCGGACTCATGCTGTGCTGCCCAATAACTACGCAGATCAAAGGCTATCCCTTTGAGGTGCCAATTGCCGGACGCAAGCCCAGCGTCGTATTAGCCGACCAGGTAAAAAGCCTGGATTGGCAGGCGCGCAAAGCCATTCCCAAAGGCAAAGTTACGGCAACGGAATTGTCCAGCGTGCGGCGTAAAACTTTGGTATTGATAGGCCAGCCCTAACGTCACCACGGCGCTATGGAATGCCATTCCAAAAACTGAAGGATCAACATGCCAATTCAACAATTCATATTAACCAGAACACCTACCCTCACGCTCATCAGCGCGCTGTTCTTGAGCCTGTGCGCTGGCGCGCTGCGCGCGCAGCCCGTCATCATCGACAGCAACGGCAGCGTGGCGCGGCTTAGCAACATCGACGAGCTTTTCATTCAAGAACACCTCAACGCCTACGATTTCAATACGCTTTGCGCCAGCAGCGGCAAGGCGCGGGAAGTGCCGCGCAACGATTTCCGCAAGTTGACGTTTCCCCGCGAAGACCGCCACATCACGCTATTGGTGCCGCCCGACGTGCTGCGCAGCGACTTCGTGCTGTTTTACACGCCTGAGCTGGACGGTGAAAATTTCGACACCTACTCACGCTGCCGCAGCGTGGACATTCTGCCGGTGCTGGCGCTGGTCGCCACCGCCGTCATTGACGACAACATCGCCAGCATTTCGACGCGGCAGGAAGTGATGGCGCAGCATTCGTTCCTCACCAGTTACGAAGCGAACCGGTTGATGGCGCGCTATGACAGCAACGAAATCAGCGGCGCTTACATGGATTTCACGCTGTCGGTAAAAAATCCATTATTCCAAAATTCCTCGGTGCTCAACAGTTTCTATCAAGGAATCGCCAATGGCGTCGATGCGCTCACCCAGCGCGAAAACGGCCTTTACATCCAACCTTACCTGGCCTTCAGCGGACGCTTTTCGCAGTACATCAGCAACCGCGAATCGGCGCCGGTCTTGGCGCGGCGTTTCAATCCGTCGCTGTTCATGCGCGCCTGGAGTTCCAACAACAGTTATCTTGACCTGGGTTTCGCTCATGAATCCAACGGCCAGAGCATCGACAACCAGGCCAATTTTGACCGCGAAATACTTTCCTACCTCGAAAGCGGCGCGACGCAAGAAGAAGCCTTCGCCTTCGCCCGTGACGAAATCAGCCGCGGCTGGGATTATTCCTTCCTTGCCTGGCGCAAAGCCTGGCATCAGCGCTTCGCCACACGCTTGCAACTGCGCCACTATCATCACGGCGGCCCCTTGCAAGGCGGCGCCGAGGAATACAACCCTTGGGAAGGCGATGGCGAACAACTACGCCCGCGCCGTCAATACGATGGCGTTCTGCTCGGCCTGGAATACGACTTTACCCGTAGCCGCTGCCTCGAAGGTTTCAGTTTCATCTGCTTTCAGAAACTGAGCCTGACGCAGGAAACCGGCTATTCACGCATGTTCGAAAACAACACCACCACGCTGGAATTCACCAGCAACTTCTTCGGCCTGCCAATTCAACTCTGGGGCCGTAGCGGCTATGTCGGCAATCTGGTTGATTATTACGATTACTCCACCAGTTGGGGCCTTGGTTTTGAACTATTGAGTCATTAAAAAATTACAGCACTACATCTGGAATAACGAAACGCGGCGGCACATCACCGGTGCGCTTGAGAATGTGGCGCAACCAGCGGCCCGCTGTCACTGACGACGCGGGCCATCGAATGCCTCAAGTTCGCGCTCCAACTCACCCGCCTCGTAGCGCGCCACTGACACCTGCCGTGCCGCGCAGGCCGCGAAAAACGCCGGCAACGACAACCCCGCCAGCTTGGCGGCCTGCCCCTGTGTCAGCGTTTCATCGTCGAACAGTTTGACCGCCAAAGAAGTCAACACGCCTTGTTCCAGCAAAGTCTCATCGAAAGGCAAGGCCACGAACACCGGGCGGCCATGTTTGGTAACCAGCGCCAAGCGCCCGGCCTCAGCGCCGTGAATCAACTCACCGGTGCGATCACGCAAGTCGCGGACGGTAAAAGTTTCCATTTCTTGCTCCTTAATGCCAAATTTGTGCCAACAAATGATGGCACAAAAACAAGGGGCGGACAAAAACTTCTTCGGCCTGCCAATTCAACTTTGGGGCCGCAGCGGCTATGTCGGCAATCTGGTTGATTATTACGATTATTCCACCAGTTGGAGCCTTGGTTTTGAACTATTGAGTCATTAAAAAAATTACAACACCACATCTGGAATAACGAAACGCAGTTGCGTCCCCGCCGCCGATGACTGGATATCCACGCCGCCGCCGAGCCGTTTCACGCGGCCACGCATGGAGCGCAAGCCGAGGCCAACGGACACCGCCGAGGGATCAAAGCCGCAGCCGTTGTCGCGGATCGTCAGTTCCAGCGTTTTGCCCTTGACGGCGGCTACAAGCTCCACGGCGTTCGCCCCGCTATGGCGCAGCACGTTGCTCAAGCCTTCCTGCAATAACCGCAGCACGTCAACGCCGATTCGCGCATCGTTCAAGCGAACGGCGCCCGGCTCCGGCAGCGCCCAGCGTGATTGGATGCCGCGCGCCTCGAACACCTGCACGATGCGATGCCGCAGCGGCGCCATGATTTCGTCGAGCGGCGGCAGATCGGAAGGATCGGACGCCACCGTCTCAATGATGTTCTGTAACTCGTCACGCAATTCGCACAGCACGGTGAACAGCCGCTCGCTGGACGCATCACGCGGCTCCCGTTCGAGCGCCGCGATATTGTTCAGCAGTGTGCTGCCCAGGCCGTCGTGTAGATCGTCCGCCAGCGTCAGCCGTTCGAGTTGCCGCGCGTGCGCCACCTCCAGTTCATGCTGCTGGCGCAGCGCCCGGCTCAATTCTTCCCGCGCGGCGGTCACTTTGGCGGCGAGTTTGCCGTTGAACCGTTCAAGCTGCCGCCGGTCGTCGGCGAAGCGCCAGGCCAGTATCAGCGCCATCGTCACCATCATGCTTTGCAGCGATCCGCCCGCCACGAACAACACGGCGGCCTGAATCACGCCTCCCATGCCATAAAGATTGGCCACGAGCGCCTGCACCACGGGCAGTTGCTCATTCATCACGCCGAAGATCATGAGCGCCATCGTAATTTTCATCACGCCATAGCCATTCTGGCGGCTGTTCGGCGTAAACAAAATGAACCAGATGCCGCAAACGAGGATCGTCGCCGCCGAAATATATTCGATGAGCGCGCGCACCCGCACGATGGCCGTCAACCACGAGAAGCTGGCGGCCAGCATCATGGCGATGACCTGGCACAGCGCCAGCGCCGTCCACGCCACCGCCACGGCGCGCGGCGCTTTGCGGCCTGAAACGCTCAAAAGGAGCGCGGGAAAAACGCCATTGCCCAGCGCCCAGGCGATAAACATCGCCGCTTCCCAAGCATCCGTGCTGGATAAGGGCCACACACTGGTTGCGACGTTATTGGCGATCAGCCCCGCCCACGCGGCGCACAACAGACCGAACCAGCCATAGCTGCGCTCGCGCCGGTAAGTCAGCCACAGCGTGAGAAAGATGAGGGCAAGCGCGGCCCCCGTAATCAGTTGAAACCATTGCCACTTGATCCGCGCCTGGCCTTGCTCCCACAACGCTTGCAGCGCGGCGGCATCGCCGACCGTCACCGCTCCCAGCCCCGGCGCGTAAGCAACCAGCCCCGACACCCGCAATAGCAGCGTATTGACCCCAGCTTGCAACAGCGACATCGGCAACACCTGATAACGCGGCCTGTGCCAGGCGCGGCTCAAGGGCTCGCGCAAACTCACGTCCCGCTCCAAGAGATCGCCGTTGAAATAAATCGCGCCGGCCATGCTCAACGCCGCGCTCACCGCAAGCTGAGCCCCCTCCGCGCAGCCGCCATCGAAACGCACGCGATACCAGACCACTCCGTCAAAATCCGGCCAGCGCGAGGTCCAGCTATCCGGCAGCGACACCGGCGTCCAGCCCTCGGCGGGCGGCATGGCGGCCTCCCAATCCGAACGCGCCGCTTCTACATACAAATCGCACGGCGCAACAGCATTGGCCGCCAAGCTCACGCCAGGGCTCAGCACGAAGATGACCCACGCTACGGCGATCTGGGCAACAAGCCATGCGCCCGGCCCACGAACAGCGCTTCGGTTCGCGAGCTGACGGCCAGTTTTTTGTAAATGCTCTTGATGTGGGTCGCGATGGTCATGTGAGACAGATCCAGACACTTGGCGATCTCCTTGTTGGTCAGCCCCCGGTTTACTAACCGGAGGATTTCGATTTGCCGATCCGTAAGGCTGCGGTTTTGCGGCGCTTCCGAGGGCGCGGCGTCCACCGGCGGCACATCACCGACAAGCTTGAGAATGTGGCGCGCGACGAAAGGATCGATCGGCGCGCCGCCGCGTAATGCTGAATGGATCGCCTGCGTGATCTCGTCATCGCTGCGCTGCTTGAGCAAATAACCGGTCGCCCCGGCCTGAATCGCCGACACGATCAACGCACCCGTGCTCCAGGCGGAAACCACCAGAATCGGCAAGGCCGGATCATCCTCATGCCACTCGCGGATCAGATCGATTCCAGAACCATCCGGCAAACGAATATCGATCAGCGCCATCGCAAAAGGCTGCTCCACATGAGCGGCGCGCGCCCGCGCCATATCGCCAGCCACGAACAGCGACTCCGGCGGATAGCCGGCCATGATCAGGATCGCTCGCAGGCGTTCCTGCATCACGGAATTATCCTCGACGATCAGCACCGGGCTGGGCAATAACGGCAAGTCAGCGTGCATTCGTTGTAGCTCCGTCGCAGCAGCATTCATCGGATGCTGAGCGTCAAATCAGCGCATTTTCAGCCGTCATCATAATTGCCACGCCACGGCGATAAGCGCATTTTCAGCCGCCATCATAATTGCCTCGCCACGGCGATAAATACCTAATTTTAGGTATGTCCCAGCCCTGGCATACCCAATTTGAGGAACTTATTTATTTTCCATTCAATTTATAGCATTGCCCAAGATTTGAGCCCCGAACCTGGAAGCCGTATTTGGCCAATTACCCCCTGAAACTGGGGATACCGCGCTAATGGCATTTTTTATATAAAAGACTCAAACCAAGCCATTCCTTCAAATTTCCGCCCAGCGTGATGAAGAAGGTGGCACTGCCGTTCATGGAGACATACTGATGAGCCCTCAGTACCAGAACCCTTGCAGCTATCCATTGCATAGCTATCGATTGAGTAGCTACCCGTCATACCGCTACCCCTCGTGCAATTATCCGCTCCCCGGCACGTGGCGCTACGGCGCTTTTTCCGTGGATTGACGGATTCCACTCATGGCCAGATTCACCGCGTTTTCCTCGCGTCTGAGTAGCGGTTTGCAGCAAGCCTTGATCCGCCTCGGCGTCTTGCCCTGCGCCATCACCGCCTTGGTGCTCACCCTGTGGTTCACTCAGGAAAAACTCAGCACCCTCCAAAGCGCCTTCAACGCTGAAGGCAACGCCATCGCACGGCAGATCGCCGCCGTCAGCGGCTTGAGCCTCTACTCCGGCGACGTCGATACGCTCAACGCCATCGCCAACAGCCTTGCCGCGCGCGTACAAATCAGCAATGGCGACAACATCACGATAGACAGCGGCGCGGCGAGCACGCCCACCCAAGCGCGCTCCTTTACCGCGCCGGTGCGTTTGCGCCCGGTGCCCGGCAGCGCGCAGGACGGCATCAGGTCGGTCGCGGTGTTTCTCGACGATTCCCTCTACCGGCATGAGCGGCTGAGTTCCATGTTCACCGGCGCTGGCATCGGCGGTATCGCGCT
>JAITMI010000160.1 GCA_031277435.1 Pseudomonadales bacterium | reverse complement strand
TTTGGCGATATTTACGCCGGATATCTGGCGAAAAAAATGGGCCTGCCAATCAAACAACTGGTAATCGCCACCAACCGCAACGACATTCTGCACCGCCTCATCAGCGGCAACCGCTATTATAAGACGCCGCTCGAACCCTCGCTGTCGCCCAGCATGGACATCATGGTGAGCAGCAATTTTGAGCGTTTTCTGTATGATTTATTTGATGGCAACGGCGCCCGCGTCAGCCGCTTCGTCACCGGGCTGAGCGCGGAGGCGCAAGAGTTGAGCGCGCCCGAGTGGCAGCGCGCGCGCGCCTGCTTCGACAGCGCCAGCGTGGACGACGCCACTACCTGCGCCACCATCAAGGCGGTCAAGGAACATACCGGCTTTCTGCTGGACCCGCATACCGCCACCGGCGTCAAGGCGGCGGAACTTTGCGACCGCGATCCGCGCACGCCGATGATCATCCTCGGCACCGCGCATCCGGCCAAATTCGCCGCGGCGATCGAACGCGCCGGCTTCGCCACCCCCGCCTTGCCGCCGCACATGGCGGATTTGTTCCAGCGCGAGGAACGCTACACGGTGCTGCCCAACAGCCTCGACGCGGTGAAAGATTTCCTGGTGCGCGCCTTGACGCGCCACCCTACGCCCCCTTGAACCCTTTTCCCACCACATACACCTCGCGCGAGCGTGGGCGCGAGGCGCTGGGTTTGCGTATCACGACTTTGTCGAAAGAGGCGCGTAATTCTTTCAGATAGGCATCCGAGCCCTCGCCTTGAAACAGCTTCGCCACGAAATCGCCGCCGGGTTTGAGCACCCGGCGCGCCATGTCGAGCGCCAATTCCACCAGGTAAATAGACGCCGCTTGATCGGCGGCGGCGACGCCGCTGATGTTGGGGGCAATGTCGGAGAGTACGAGATCGGGGCGTTGGCCGCCAAGCGTGTCGAGGATTTTTTGGAACACATCGTCGCTGGTGAAGTCGCCTTGAATGAATTCCACCTGATCCACCGGGTCCATCGGCAGAATGTCGGTGGCGATGACGCGGCCCTTGCCGCCGAGCTTGCGGCTCAAGACTTGCGACCAGCCGCCGGGAGCGCTGCCAAGATCCATCACTAACATGCCGCCTTGCAAGAGCCGGTCCTTGTCGAGCAGTTCCAGCAGTTTGTAACTGGCGCGCGAACGGTAGCCGTCTTTCTGCGCCAGCTTTACGTAAGGGTCGTTGACGTGTTCGTCCAGCCAGCGGTTGCTGCTTTTGGATCGTGTCATGGGGTCCGCCAAAAAAGTGCGCAAGCCGGGGTTTGGCCGCGAAAAGCGCGCATTATAAACAGTACAATCCGCGCTTCATCATTACCCGCCTGGAGGCGCGGCATGAAGCTCGACGACCTCAAGAAACTGCATATCAGCAAAAAGTACCGGCAAAGTTTTGGCTGTTTCATCGTGGAAGGCGAACATCCGGTGTTGGAATTGCAGAAAGCCGCGCAATATAAGCCCGAACTGCTTGGCAGCGAGTTGTATGTCACCGATGCTTACCGCTATTGGTCCAGCCCCTTCAATACCCACATCATTCCTGAACGGACGTTTCGCCAGATAGCCGATACCGAAAATCCGCAAGGCATTCTCGCCGTGGCGCCCTTGCCGCGCGCCGCCGCCGCACCCAGCGTCACCGAGCGCGCGATGTATCTGCATGAAATACAAGACCCCGGCAATCTCGGCACCATCTTGCGCAGCCTGGCCTGGTTCGGCGGTTTTCGCCTCTTGCTCAGCCCTGGCAGCGTTGATCCTTACAACCCTAAAGTGGTGCGCGCGAGCATGGGGGCGCTGTTTCATGTGCCCTTGGAACTTGATATTGAGTGGCAGGCGCTGGCGCGGCGTTTTACGCGCATCGCCGCGCTGGATCTTGCTGGCACGAGCACGCGGGATGCGGCTTTCGCTGGCTTTGATTGTTATCTCTTTGGCAATGAAGCGCGTGGTTTGCCAGAGGACGTATGCGCTGGTCTCGCCGCGGCGCGCTTCAGTATTGAGGGCGCCGGGGTGCTGGAATCGTTGAATCTGGCCACGGCGGTCAATATCTGCGCTTATGAGTTGGCGGGGGCGGGCGCGCAAAGCGCGACAAATATGTGACGCGCCGCGCATGAGCGGCGCTTGTTCTGGCCGGGCATGTTGTACTATGCTCCGGTCAGTTTTACGGCAGCCAATAACATTACAACTGCCGCGAGCTGCGCACTTTCCTACCCTCCAATCAATCTGCTTATAGGGGACTTTAGCCGTCATGACTGACCCACGCGAAATAATCGACAAATCGGCGATGACCACGTTGCAATACGTGATCGTCGCTATCACGGTATTACTTAACGGCATGGATGGCTTTGATGTCTTGGCGATCAGCGTATCGAGCCGGGGCATTCAAGGTGAGTTTGGCATTGGCCAGGAAATTCTTTGCTATGTACTGTCGGCGGAGCTGGTGGGCATGGCGATAGGCTCGGTACGGCTCGGCGGTGTGTCGGACAAAATCGGCCGCCGCAACATGCTGCTCGGTTGTCTGGTGGTAATGGCGGGAGGCATGTTCATCGCCACCACCGCCACTAACTTGATTACGCTCGGTATCTACCGCGTCATCACCGGCCTTGGCATTGGCGGCATGTTGTCCACCACCAACGCCGTAGTGGCGGAATTCTCCAACAACAAGCATCGCGGCTTGTGCATTTCGCTGATGGTGATTGGCTACCCGCTCGGCGGCATCGTCTGCGGCGAGGTGGGCAAGGCGTTGTTGGCCGCCGATGGTCTCAATTGGCGTGTAATGTTCATGGTTGGCGGCGTTCTTTCCGCCGCGCTGATTCCCATCACGTATTTCCTGGTGCCCGAATCGGTGCATTGGCTGGCGCGTAGGCAGCCAGAAAGCGCCCTGACGCGCATCAATGCCGCGCTCAGCAAGCTGGGCCACAAAATCGTGGACGCACTGCCCGCGATCGAAACGGCGCAACTCAAAGCCTCGGTACTGGATATTTTTTCTCCCGCGCTGCGCATGACCACCATCTTGGTAACCTTGGCGTATTTCACGCACATCGTGACTTTCTACTTCATCCTGAAATGGACGCCAGCCATCGTTGGAGAAATGGGCTTCCCCGCCAACCTGGCTTCCGGCGTGCTGACCTGGGCCAACGTAGGCGGCGCGGCGGGTGGCGCAGTGTTTGGTTTGTTGACTTCGCGCATCGGCCTCAAGCCGCTCTCCATCGGCATTGTGGCTTTGACCGGCGTGGGCGTGGCGATTTACGGCCAAACCTCGCCGGACCTGACCATGATCAGCATGTTGGCCTGCCTTGCCGGTTTCTTCGGCAATGCCGGCGTTTCGGGCCTTTACACCATCGTCGCTTACGTGTTCCCCACGCATCTGCGTGCCACTGGCACCGGCTTCGTGATCGGCGTAGGCCGCGGCGGCGCGGTACTGGCTCCCATCATGGCGGGCTACTTGCTGGGCGCGTTCAAGGTGGAAGGCGTGGTGGGTTCTGGAGTAGCGAGCGTGGCCTTGATTATGGCCATCGGCTCCTTGCTCGGCGCCATCGTGCTGACCTTCCTGAAAATGGGCACCGACAAACCGGCCACCTCCCCAAACGTCGCGGTGGGTGACGCCAAGTTGGCGTAAACCGTAAAACTCTCCGCAACAACACTCCGCAACACTAGAAAAGGGCAGCTTCGGCTGCCCTTTTCACATCTTCGCTTAGCTGAGCTGTATGCAACCGATCATCCAAATAGAGAATCTGTCCAAGGTCTACGCCAACGGTTTCACCGCGTTGAAGTCGATCAATCTGGACATCCGCGAAGGCGAAATCATCGCGCTCTTGGGCCCCAACGGCGCTGGCAAGACCACGCTGATCAGCATCGTTTGCGGCATCGTCAAGGCCAGCTCGGGCTCGGTGCGCATCGGGGGTTACGACAACGTCAAACAGTATCGCGCGGCGCGTAGCTTGATTGGCCTGGTGCCGCAGGAACTGGCTACCGATTCCTTCGAGAGCGTCAACAGCACTTTCAAACTCAGCCGCGGTTTGTTCGGCAAGGCGCCGGATCAAGCCTGGCTCGATCAGGTGCTCAAGGATCTGTCGCTCTTCGACAAGAAACACGAGTGGATCATCAGGCTCTCGGGCGGCATGAAGCGCCGCGTGATGATCGGCAAGGCGCTGGCGCATCAACCGCGCATTCTATTTCTCGACGAGCCCACCGCCGGGGTGGACGTGGAACTGCGTCAGGACATGTGGCAACTGGTGCGGCGGCTGCGCGAGGACGGCGTCACCATCATCCTCACCACGCACTATCTCGAAGAAGCGGAGGAAATGGCGGATCGCATCGGCGTCATCAACAAGGGCGAACTGATGCTGGTGGAGGACAAACAAGTCTTGATGCGCAAACTGGGCGAAAAGCGCCTGTTTTTGCATCTGACGCAAACTCTGGCGAAGATTCCCGAAGCGCTCGCGGCCTTTCAGCTCGATCTCAGCGAGGACGGCCTTACCTTGATCTACCGCTACGACAAACAAGGCGAGCATTCCGACATCACGCAACTTTTGGGCGCGATCGAAGCGGCGGGTTTGCGCTGGCGCGATCTCGATACCGAGCAGCATTCCCTGGAGGAAATTTTCGTGAATCTGGTGCGCAAATGATCAACATCCACGGCGTCAACGCGCTCTATAAATTCGAAATGGCGCGCACCTTCCGCACGCTGGCGCAGAGCATCGTATCGCCGGTCTTGTCCACGTCCTTGTATTTCGTGGTGTTCGGCAGCGCCATTGGTTCACGCATGAGCGAGGTCGATGGCGTGCCGTATGGCGCGTTTTTGGTGCCGGGTTTGATCATGCTGTCGATTTTGACCGAAAGTATCGCCAATGCCTCGTTCGGCATTTATTTTCCGCGTTTTATCGGCACCATTTACGAAGTGCTGTCGGCGCCGATGTCGCCGCTGGAAATCGTTATCGGCTACGTTGGCGCCGCCACCAGTAAATCGCTGTTGATCGGGGTAATCATTCTGGCCACGGCGTCCTTGTTCGTGCCCTTGGAAATTCGTCATCCTTGGGTGATGCTGCTGTTTTTGACGCTGACTTCGCTCAGTTTCAGCCTGTTCGGTTTCATCATCGGCATCTGGGCCGACAGTTTCGAGAAATTGCAGGTGATTCCGCTCTTGATTATCACGCCCTTGACGTTTTTGGGCGGCAGTTTTTATTCCATTTCCATGCTGCCGCCGCTATGGCAAACGCTGACGCTGTTCAATCCGGTGGTGTATCTGGTGAGCGGTTTCCGCTGGAGTTTTTATGAGATCGCGGATGTGAACGTGGGCGTGAGTCTGGCGATGACGCTGCTGTTTTTGCTGATCTGCTGCGTGATTTTGTATTGGGTGTTCAAGACGGGGTATAGGTTGAAAAAGTAACTTGGGGCGAAAAATTTTTCGCCCCTGCACACCGGTCCCGGTAATCGTTTTCCATCCACACCCGGTGTTTTGTAGGGGCGGGCCTTGTGCCCGCCCATCGTCCCGCGTCATCCGTCAACACGGGCGGGCACAAGGCCCGCCCCTACAAGCGCCTCGATATCGCCGATGCGCCGATCATTCTCCGTAACCTCAACCCGCCGGAAACAAATCCCCAATACTCAAATACCGTTCCCCGGTGTCATAACAGAAAATCAACACCCGGCTACCCTCAGGCAGTTCCGGCAGTTTTTGCGCCAGCGCGGCCAGCGTGGCGCCGCTGGAAATGCCGACAAATACGCCTTCCTCGCGCGCGCAGCGGCGCGCCATGTCGAAGGCGGCTTCTTCGCTGACGGCGATGGTGCCGTCGAGCAACTTGGTGTCGAGCACTTCTGGCACGAAGCCGGCGCCAATGCCTTGAATACGGTGCAGGCCCTTTTCCTTGCCGGCGATCACCTGCGATTTTTCCGGCTCCACCGCCAGCACCTTGAGCTTGGGAAACCTGGCCTTGAGCACTTCGGCGCAGCCGCTGATGTGCCCGCCGGTGCCGACGCCGGTGATGAGGTAATCGAAACCGTCGGGGAAATCGCGCAGAATTTCCTGTGCCGTGGTATCACGATGCACTTGTACGTTGACCGGGTTGGTGAACTGCGAAGGCATCCAGGAACCCGGATATTCACCCAATAATTCCTGGGCTTTTTCGATGGCGCCGCCCATGCCTTTTTCGCGCGGGGTCAGCACGATTTCGGCGCCATAGGCTTTCATGATCTGGCGCCGTTCCACCGACATTGATTCAGGCATGGTCAAAATCAAACGGTAACCCTTCACCGCGGCCACCAGCGCCAATCCGATGCCGGTGTTGCCGGATGTCGCTTCAATGATTGTCTTTCCGGGGCGCAGTTTGCCTTCTTCCCCTGCCTGCCGGATCATCCTAAGGGCGATACGATCCTTAATGCTACCGGTCGGATTGAATCCTTCGAGTTTGGCGTAAATTTGGACGGTCGGATTGGGATTCATTTGGCGAATACGAACCAACGGCGTATTGCCGATGCAGCCGAGAATGTCGTCGAACAGGGCGTGAGTCATGGGAGCGTATATTGTAAGTACAAGGGGTATTATATCCCCTAATACTCCTTTGACAATAGACTGTTATACCAAAAACGGGGTCAAATTGGACGTTTTTCTCCGTGAATCTTTATGCTCTTTGTGCCTTTGTGGTTAATCCTTTTTTACCACAAAGACACGAAGGGCACAAAGTCCAATTTGTACCCGTTTGCAGTATAGTGCTGGCTAAAATTCAAAACTCCTGGATAC
>JAITMI010000141.1 GCA_031277435.1 Pseudomonadales bacterium | reverse complement strand
CGCTGAGAAATACGCGGGAATCATCGCTCGCTACGGCGCGAACCCAACTTGGCGCGCTCAACAGCGCCAAGCTGGCGCCGAGCAATTCCCGCCTGGAAAAACTGGAATAAATAGCCATGTTTACCTCCTCAATCGCCATCGAGACTGTTGAACCCTAGGTACAGATCGGTTTTCTTGAGCGCGGCTTCGAGCGCTTCATAGAGTGCATCGAGGCTGTCGCGCGTGTTTTGTAACGCGGCGTAGCCTTCGGGCGTGCCCAGCGCCGCGTTCATTGAGGGCGGCAGCGCGGCGGCGGCGGCGAGCGCCTGGTCGAAGGCGGCGTCGATGGCGGGCAAATCTTCGCTCAGCAGCACGGTTTTCAAGGCTGGCGAGCCGGCGCTGTACAGCTCATGCAGCGCTTGTACGTTGCCGCGCAGGCTTTGGACCGAACGGTCTGAACGCCAGGCTTCGGCGCGGCGCGGGCGGGCGGAGGACTGGTCTTCGCCCAGCACTGATTCGAGTTTCTGCTGTTGCACGCGGCGGATGCTTTCCACCAGTGATTTCAAGTAATCGAGCGTGGCGTCTTCGGCGCTTTCAAAAAAACCGCGTTCGTCGGCGCTGGCGACGGTGGCGCGGAATTCATCCCGCCACTCTTGGTACACGCCGGTGGCGATTTCGCCGAGATTGGCGCTGATCGCCTCCACCACCTGGCAGCGGTAAGGTTCGGCTTGCAGTTGGGTGAGCGCATTGTCCTCGAATAACAAGCGTTCCAAAGCCGGGAAGCCCTGCACGCCGACGCTTTGCCGGGCGAAGGACTCCGCTTCGAGCGCGGCGGGATCGGCGGCGGCAATCAAGGCGCTGAGCTGGCGCGCGCCGGTGCCGTTGTCGTCGGGCCAGAACTCTATGCGGTAATTCCAGTTGAAATAGGTGATGGGGCCGAATTGGATGTGCTGCGCGCCTTGCCAGCCGTCGAAGCTATTATTGAACGCTTCGCGTAATTCGTTCAGCGCCGCTTCATCGAGCCGGGCGCAAAAGCCCGCGCCGGCCTCGCGCAGCGCGGCGCCGGTCTCGGCAAAACGCTGATAGGCGGGGATGACGTGAGTGTCGGTAACGGCCAGGTTGACCGCCGTCCAGTCGCTGTTCTGCGCCAAGGCGGCGCCGCCAGAGAGCGCGCTCACCAGGAACAGGGGGAAGCGCATGAGTTGCATGGGAGATTTCACCGCATAGCCTGCCAGAAGTAATTAAGAATGTTTCTCATTATAAGCCGAGCAGGAAGGCAGACAACAGCGCCTTACGCTCCGCATCCAACTCTTGATAAAGATGACGGCTCCGTTGCGCCTCGCCGCCATGCCAGGCCACCGCTTCATCAAGCGTGCGCGCGCGGCCATCGTGCAAAAAAGGCCCCTCCGGCGGCAGCGCCCACAGCGGCGCGGTGCGCCATTCGCTGGGTTGCGCCGCGCCTTCGCGCAGGCCGTCGTCAAGCCCAGGGCCGAGATCATGCAGCAAAAGATCGCTATACGCCTTGACCTCGCCCAAGGATGAGGCAAGCGCCGGTACATGGCAGGCGGCGCAGCCGAGTTCACGCAAGAGCGCTTCGCCCTCCTCGGTGCGCGGCAAGGGTGCGGGCGGCGGTAATTGGCTCAGGTAGCTGAGCAGCAGACCGGTAGCGGTGGCGTCCACTTCAAGAGGGGCGGCGGCATCGGCGCTGACGAGCGCTTGGGCGCGGCACTCGCTTTGCGCCGCCGTGCAGTCGCCCCAGGGTTCGGGGAAGGCGGAGTTACTGAGGCCAAGATCGAGCGCCAGCGCGGTTTGCAGTTGCAATTGCAGGCTGGGGACGGCGGCCTTCCAACCAAAGCGGCCCACATAGCCCGAAGGTAACAAGGCCAAGCGGCCACTGATGCCGTCGCCGTCGCGGTCGTCGGGGTCGGCCAGCGCGTCCAAGGTGAGGCGTGGTACCACTTGCAGCCACTGCAAGCCGCGTAGCGAGGGGGCCACCCGTAGCGAGATGGGGGAGCTGGGTTCGCCTTGTGTCAAACCGTTCAGTTTGAAACGCCAGGCGGGGGAAAGCGGCTGTCCCGCGCTTGAATCCTCCGGCAGCCATTCGATTCTGACTTCGGCGGGCACGGCGGCGGTGCTCAGGCTCAGGAGGCGCTGGCCGTAGACGGGATCGTTCAGGTGCAGGCTGAAAGCGGCGGGCGCCTGACCGCGGCCGGCGTTTGCATGGCAGGCGGCGCAGGAGCGCGCGGCGTAATGCGGGCCGAGGCCGTCGGCGGAACGGGTGGAAGCCGGGGCGGGCACCCAGGTGCGTTCAAACAGCGCCTTTCCGGCGGCGAAGTCGAGGGCGCTGAGATCGGGTTGGGCTGTCAGGGGAGGCGGCAGGCATAGCAAGAGCGCGGTGAAGCAAACCAGGGAGATTTGCGCGTTGGGGAAGGGCAGGCACGGGGGCCTGCCCCTACAGAAAGAGAACAATCCGCCAAAAACAGCGCTAAGGCCGCGGCGGCAAACTGCTGGAGCCTTCGATGCTGACATTCTGCAAGGCCAGCCGGCTGATGATGCGCTCGATGACGCGGGTTTCTTCCATCAGCGCGGTCACCGCGTTGTTGATGAGCGTTTCACCCTGCGTATTGCCGCTGGCGATCAACACGTCGTAGGTATTGCCGGCCTCGCCCTGGTCCACCAGCGCGCGCATGGCCAGTTCGGTGTTTTCGAGGCGGACGCGCATTTGAACGAAAAGTTCAGGATCGATCGTTTCCACCAAGGCTTCCAGGCTGGGGCCGTTCAGCTCCGTGCCGTCGATGCGCGTGTAATGGCCGCGATAGACGTTGGCGATACCCTGCGCGTCGTAGTAATGCGACCAGTGGGTGTTGTCGGAAAAGCAGTCTTGTTCTTCTTCTGGATCGTGCAGCAATAAACCCAAACGAATGCGCTCGCCGGCCAATTCGCCGTAAGCCAGGCTGCCCATGCCGGTAAGCATCGTGGCGAGGCCGCCGTCTTCGCCCTTGCTCAAGAGATCGCCCATGGCGGCGCCGCCGCTTTGCCAGTCTTGGACCATTTCTTCCAGATCGCTCACCAGCAGCGCGGTGGCGGCGCGCAAGTAAGCGCCGCGGCGTTCGCAATTGCCGTTAGTGCAGTCGCTGAGCGAGTAATCGGTGTAGGGGCGATTGCCGGCGCCGGGCGCGGTGCCGTTCAAGTCCTGGCCCCACAGCAAGAATTCGATGGCGTGATAACCGGTGGCCACGTTGGCCGCCACGCCGTCGATTTCGTGCAGGGTTTCCGCTAACAATTGCGGCGTGATATTGCTGGCGTCCACGCTGATGCCGCCGATGTCCAGAATCGGATTGGCGATGATGTTGGCGGCGTAAAAATAATTGTTGTCCGATTCGCTGCCGTAGCTTGGCGCTACGTAGTCGATCAAGCCTTCATCGAGCGGCCAGGAATTGACGCGCACTTCCCATTCGTCCACCACGCTGTTGCCGAAGCGGAAAGCTTCGGTCTGCAAATACGGCACGCGCGCCGCCAGCCAGGCGTCGCGCGCGCTTTGCAGGGTGGCCGCCGAGGGCGCGTCGATCAGCGCATCGGTAGCCTGCGCCAGCGCGCGGGCGCTGATTAGCGCGTCCTCGTAGCTGGCGCGCGCCAACACAATGTAGTGCTGAATGATGGCTTGTTTGTTCACCACGTCGCTGGGAATGCGCGTGGTGCTGGCCCTCTGGCCATCGGCGGAATTCGCGCCACCGCCGCCGGCGCAACCCTGCAAAAGCAGCGGGCCGGCGAGCATGAGCGCGGCAGCTAAACGGGAAAACATGGGGCGGCAAAACATAGGCAATCTGTTCATCAGTCGTCCGTGATGTCGGTATCGATGTGGCGTACAACTTTGCCTTCTACCATAAATACCACGTCCTCGGCGATATTGGTGCTCAAATCCGCGATGCGTTCCATGTAGCGCGAGGTGGAAAGCAGGTTCATCGCCACCTCGGTATTGTTGACCTCACGATGAATCGCCGCCTGCACTTCCTCGTACATACGGCGGTTGATCTCGTCCACGCGGTCGTCCATGTTGATTACGTTGCGCGCCAGTTCCACGTCGAGGCTCACCAGCGCGTCGAGCGATTTGCGCACCATGCTGCGCACCAGAATCGGCAGCTCGTTGGTGAAGCCCTGAAACATCGCCAAAGGCGGCAGCGTGGCCAAGTGAATGGCGCGCTTGGCGATATTCTTGGCGAAATCACCCATGCGTTCCAGATCGTTGTTCACCTTCAGCACCGCCACGATGAAGCGTAAATCCACCGCCACCGGCTGATGCAGGGCGAGCACTTTGAGGCACTCTTCCTCGATGTGCACTTCCTTGTCGTTGATTTCCTCCTCCAGTTCCATGACGCGATCCGCCAGCGCCACTTCGCGATTATTCAGCGCCGAAATAGCGCTATGAATCGCCGTCTCGACGAGGTTGCCCAATTGGAGGATTTCCTTCTTCAGCGCCTCCAAATCACGCTGCAAGTGTAGTGACATAGAGTTATGGATTCCAAAATCAACTAAATTGAAACCTCAGCCGAAGCGCCCGGTAACGTATTCTTCCGTGCGTTTGACATTGGGGTGCGTGAAGATTTGATCAGTTTCGCCGAACTCCACCAGGTGCCCGGTTTCCATGAACGCGGTGTAGTCCGAAACGCGCGCGGCCTGCTGCATGTTATGGGTAACGATCACGATTGTATAGCGCGCCTTCAATTCGAACAGCAGGTCTTCGATGTGCGCGGTGGAGATCGGGTCGAGCGCCGAACAGGGCTCGTCCATCAACAATACCTGCGGCTGCATCGCCAGCGCGCGGGCGATGCACAAACGCTGCTGCTGACCGCCGGACAGATTGAGCGCGGAGTCGTGCAGGCGGTCTTTTACTTCCTCCCACAAGGCCGCCTGCGACAGCGAGCGCTCCACCAGTTCATCCATCGAGCCGTTGTAGCCGTTGATGCTGGGGCCCCAGGACACGTTGTTGTAAATCGACTTGTGGAAGGGATTTGGTTTTTGAAATACCATACCAATATGGCGCCGCACTTCCACCGGGTCGACGTCCTTGCCGTACAGATTTTCGCCATAAAACAATAGTTCGCCTTCAATGCTCACGCCATCGACGAAATCATTCATGCGGTTGAGCGAACGCAATAGCGTGCTCTTGCCGCAGCCCGAGGGGCCGATGATCGAGGTGATGTGGTTCTTGAAAATCTGGCACGATACTTTTTTTACGGCGGGCTTGCCGGAATACAGCACGCTGACGTCGCGCAAATCCAGCACGACTTCGCCTTGCGGGTGTTGGTTTGCGCCATGAGGGGCATTCATTACTTCAATCTCCGCTCGGTCTTGTTGCGTATGTAAATGGCGGTGGCGTTCATCAACAGCAATACCGCCAACAGCACGATGATGCCAGCGGCGGCGAGATCGTGAAATTCGGTTTGCGGACGCGAAATCCAGTTGTAAATCTGAATCGGCAAGGCGGTGAAGGAATCCATCGGCCCCTGTGGCAAAAACGCCACGAAGCTCAGCGCGCCGATCAAAATCAAGGGCGCGGTTTCGCCGATGGAACGCGACAGCGCCAGAATCACGCCGGTCATGATGCCGGGAAACGAGGCCGGCAATACATGCGCCCAGGTGGTCTGCCAGCGCGTGGCGCCGAGTGACAGCGCGGCGTAGCGGATGCTCATCGGCACGGTTCTGATGGCTTCGCGGCTGGCGATGATGATGGTGGGCAGAATCAGCAGGCTCATGGTCAAGGCGCCGGCGATCAGGCTGCGTTCGAGCATGAAAAAGCGCACAAAAATCGCCAGCCCTAAAATGCCGTAGACGATCGACGGCACGCCGGAAAGATTGGCGATATTGAGTTCAATTAATTTCGACAAACGGCCACGGCTGGCGAATTCCTCCAGATACAGCGCGCTGGACACGCCCACCGGAATCGAGATCAGCGCCACCAGCACGCTCAGCCACAAGGTGCCCACCAGGGCCGACTTGATGCCGGCGCGCTCGGGAAAACGCGAGGGAAAACTGTCGAGAAATTGCCAGTCGAGCCAGCTCAGCCCATCCGCCGCCACCTGCCCCAGCAAGACCGCCAAGAGAAAAATACTGGACCAGGTAACCAGCGCGCACAGACGGCGGAATTGCCGCGCCTTGCGGTGACGTTTTTGCAAATTGCGTGATTCCATTTCGGTGGCGAACGCCATCAGTCATATACCTCGCGGAAACGCGACAAAATCCATTGCGACGCGATATTGATAATCAAGGTGATGCCGAACAATACCAGCGCCACCGCGAACAAGGTTTGATACGCCACGCTGCCGGCGGGCGTATCGCCCATGCTCACCTGCACGATGTAGGCGGTCATGGTCTGAATGCTTTCGAGCAGGCTGAACGACATGTTCGGCGTTTGCCCGGCGGCGATCTTCACCGCCATGGTTTCGCCAAGGGCGCGCTAAATCGCCAGCAAAAACGACGCCATCACGCCCGACAGCCCAGCCGGCACCACGATGCGCGTGGTCACTTCATACGAGGTAGCGCCCACCGCGTAAGCCGCCTGGCGCAAACTGTTGGGCACCGCGCGCAAGGCATTGTCGCTGAGCGTGGCGATGGTGGGCAGAATCATGATGCCCACCACGATCGCGGCGCTGAGCGCGTTGAATACTTGAATGCTTGGTAGCACCAGCTTCAATAGCGGCGTGACGAAGGTCAGCGCGAAATAGCCATAGACCACGGTGGGAATCCCGGCCAATAGTTCCAATAAAGGCTTGGCCCAGCGCCGCAGGCCGTCGCTGGCGTATTCGCTCAAATAAATCGCGCAGGCCAGCCCCAAGGGCACCGCGATCAGCGCCGCGCCCACCGTCACCAGCATGGTGCCCCATATCAAGGGCAGCACGCCGAAGGAACTTGGCTCCAGCAAGGGCACCCAGCGCGTGCCAAAGAAGAACTCGAAGGGGCTGACGTTCTGGAAAAACTTCAGCGATTCCCACAATAACAAGGCGATGATGGCGGCGGTGGTCAGCAGCGAAACCGCCGTACAGGCGCGCAGCCAGCCCTTGATGGTGGACTCGCCCCAGCGCCGCCGCGACTTGTAGATGGCGGAACCGGCGGCGGGCGCCGCCGGAGCTGGGGCTTGCGTTATGGAATCAGACATGAACACGGGGGCCGTTGCACGCTAGGGACGCGCATATTATCAGGGACTGAAGCGCTCGACACTCGCCTTGACGGCGGCGTATTCCTCATCCTTGAGCGGGATGTAACCCACTTCGCTGACCAAGAGCGGCGCATTCTCCAGATAGAAATCGACGAAGGCGCGCACTTCGGGCCGGCCCATCGAAACCGCGTTCAAATAGATGAAGATGGGGCGCGACAAGGGGCTGTAGCTGCCATCGTTGATGCTGGCGGCGGAAGGCACGAGCGGCCCCTTGCCGCCATCGACCGGCACCAGCTTCACCCGCGCGGCGTTTGCCTCGTAGTAGGCGAAACCGAAAAAGCCCAGGCCGAACTCATCGCCGGCAATGCCCTGCACCAGCACGTTGTCGTCCTCGCTGGCGGTGTAATCAGGGCGCGAAGCGCCCGCCTTGCCGTTGATCACTTCGGTAAAATAATCGAACGTACCAGAATCAGTGCCCGGCCCATAAAGGCGGATCGGCGAGGCCGGCCACTCGGCGCGAATGTCATCCCAGCTATCCACGCTGCTGCCCGGCTCCCAGATGCGCTTGAGTTCGTCCACGCTGAGGTAATCCACCCAGTCGTTAGCCGGATTCACCACGATGGACAGCCCGTCATAAGCGACCGGTACTTCCAGATAGCGCAGATTATTGGCCGTGGCCACGGCGATTTCTTCCGCCTGAATCGGACGCGAAGCGTCGTTGATGTCGATCTCGCCCGCCAAAAATTTCTTGAAGCCGCCGCCGGTGCCCGACACGCCCACCGTCACCCGCACCCCAGGCGCCACCGCCAAAAATTCCTCCGCCATCGCCTCGCTGATCGGATACACCGTGGACGAACCATCCAGCCCCACCGCGCCCGACAGCCCATTTTCCCCGCCACGCCCCCGCGCCGCGTCACCGCCGCCACAGGCCGTAAGCAGCACGCAAAGCGCCGCCACGGCGCCAGCCAACATCCGGGAAGAAACACCAGCTTGCATCATAACCCTGCCTCCTGTGCGAGCGAACCGGCAAGGCCGATCCAGAAAAGAAAGAGGCGCGCATTGTGGCGGGGCTTTGTTAAATTTTTATAAAGGACAAGGTGCGCGCCGGGTTGGGATGGGGTTAAAAATGGCTTTATAAAGAAATTGTTAAGAAGCCACGCTGCATCTATGCCCCACATGGCCCTTTTCCCTGGACCATGTTAAAGCCCAGCACCTTTTAATCCCCGTGACCAGATTGGTCTGGCATAAACCCTTGCAAGAACACGGAGGCGCGCAGTAGGCTTCACGGCAGGCCAGTTACCAAGGCCGCCCGCTAGTAAATAGTAGAATACCGTAGGTTTGCTTTATTAACTTTTAGGCTGCATATCCTATAAACGATACTCGAGAACTGGCTCATGAATAATTTTTTGACAGCAGCATTAAGTGCGTTGCCCGACATTGCTACAAGCCCGTACGCATTGATTGGCTACTTAGTAACCGTCGCGGCTTGGATGTTAGCGATGCACCGATCAGTGCGCTTAAAGATACTCATGGAGCGCCTACC
>JAITMI010000093.1 GCA_031277435.1 Pseudomonadales bacterium | reverse complement strand
AGCGCGCAAACGCAACGTCGACGGTGTGATCTGCGGCCACATCCACCACGCCGAAAAGAAATTGATCGAAGGCATCCGCTATTACAACTGCGGCGACTGGGTGGAAAGCTGCACCGCCTTGGTGGAAGACGAGCAAGGCGAAATTCAGATTCTGTACTGGACCGAAGCCGGCGCCGGCTTGCAAGACAACGTCATCGCGGTGGATTTTCAGCGCCGCTCGCATCCCGTGGGTTAGGGCATCAAACCTGCCGATGCAACAACTCATGCCCCCATTGCTTATAGCTGGCCCATTTGCGGCGGCTGAGCGCTTTGGCTTCTTCGTTGTTGAATATAAATTCAGCAATGGAATCGAAGCTCTCGTGCTGCGGCGGCAGTGCATCGCTGAGATTGAGCAGGCTGCCGCCGTTGAAGCGGGTGGGGTTCCAGTCGATCAGTACGGGGCAGTTTTCGGGCGCATCGGAGTACAGTGCATGCGGGACGAAACTTTCGGGGCTGAAAGTCCACAGCAATTGATCGAAGGCGCGGGCTTCGTCTTCATCCTGAGTGAGCATGCACAGGGCGTGGCCTTGGCGCCAGAGCTGTTCGCATAAACGGCAGGCGAATTGCAGGCGCGCCTCGGTGTCGTCGTGCCGCAGGCTGTAGAAATTGACGCGGGCCACGCGCGAGTTCTCGTTCAGGCGTTATTGAGCAGGTATTGCATCAAGAGCGGTACCGGGCGTCCGGTGGCGCCTTTTTCCGCGCCTTGCAGCCAGGCGGTGCCGGCGATGTCGAGGTGCGCCCATTTGAATTTTTTGGCGAAGCGCGACAGAAAACAAGCGGCGGTGATGGTGCCGGCCTTGGGGCCGCCGATGTTGGCGATATCGGCGAAGTTGCTGTTGAGCTGTTCCTGATATTCGTCCCAGATCGGCAGGCGCCAGCAGGGGTCGAGCGCGCTTTGGCCGCATTGGTAGAGCGTATCGGCGAGGGCGTCGTCGTTGCTCATCAAGCCGCTTGGGATGCTGCCGAGCGCGGTGATGCAGGCGCCGGTGAGCGTGGCGATGTCCACCACGCTTTTGGGTTTGAAGAACCGTTCGATATACGTGAGCGCGTCGCACAATACCAGGCGGCCTTCGGCGTCGGTATTGAGCACTTCCACGGTCTGCCCGCTCATGGTGGTGATGACGTCGCCGGGCTTGGTGGCGCGGCCACTGGGCAGGTTTTCGGCGCTGGCGACTACGCCTGTCACGTTGATTTTGGGTTGCAATTCGCACAGCGCCTGTATCACGCCGAATACGCTGGCGGCGCCGCACATGTCGAATTTCATTTCGTCCATGCCGGCGCCGGGTTTGAGGCTGATGCCGCCGCTGTCGAAGGTAATGCCCTTGCCGAGAATGACGTTGGGTTTTTGCGTGGCGGCGGCGCCTTTGTATTCGAACACGATCAAGGCGGAATCTTGCTCGCTGCCGTGGCCCACCGACAATAGCGAACTCATGCCCAGGCGGCGCATTTGCGCTTCGCTGAGCACTTTGACTTTGAGCAGTTTGCGGTGTTTGGCGCCCAAGGCCAGCGCTTCTTGGCCGAGATAAGTGGGCGTGCAGATGTTGGCGGGGAGATTGCCGAGCTGGCGCGCGGCGTTCATGCCGTTGCCGATGGCGGTCCCCAGCGCCAGCGCGTGCTGCACCGCGCTACGTTCGGCGCTATCGGTGAGCAGCGTGATTTGTTGCAATTCTGGAACTTTACTGACTTTTTTGGTGGTACTGTAACGATACGCTTGGGTGACGAGCGTGCGGGCGCAGAGTTCGGCGAGGTGGCTGGGCGTTTCGTCCTTGATCTCGAAACCGCTGAAACAAACACTGGCATTGAGCTGGTTGTGTTTGAGCAGCGCTTTGCCGGCGGCGCTGGCCAGCTTGACGAATTTCTTGGCGTTGAACGCCTCTTGTTTGCCAGCGCCAACCAATAGCACGCGCTGCGCGTTCAGCCCTTCGATTTGTTGCAAGAGCAGGGTGTCACCGAGTTTGCCGGACATCTCGCCGCTGATAAGCAGCTTGCTGAAGGTCTTGCGGGTTTGCGCATCGAGGCTGGCGCTGGGTTCTGGGAGCCTGCCGTCCTCAAAGACTGGCAGGACGAGGCAGGGCGTGTTGAGACGGGCGGGATCGGCGGCTTTGGCGGCAAAGAGCATGGGGCACCTGCGAGGCTGAGTAAAAGTGCCGAAAATTCTACTCCTTGCGGTTTGGGCTTGGCAAAACAACTCAGCCCACTAGAATGCCGCCCC
This sequence comes from Pseudomonadales bacterium, assembly GCA_031277435.1. Lineage (GTDB taxonomy): Bacteria > Pseudomonadota > Gammaproteobacteria > Pseudomonadales > Pseudohongiellaceae > CAILUG01. The sequence continues at coordinate 1,444 of JAITMI010000093.1, read as the reverse complement.
ATGATTATCTTTCGTTATCTCACTCGCCAAATCCTGCAAGCCATGCTGGCGCTCAGCTTCATTTTGCTGGTGGTGGCGGTCTTGGGGCGCTTGTTGAACTATCTGGCCGAGGCCTCGCAAGGCGAGCTCGACCCCAGCGTGCTGTTGCTGTTGATGAGCTACCGGCTGCCGGATTTTCTGCAATTGATTCTGCCCCTGGGGCTCTTGCTGGGCATTCTGCTTGCTTATGGCCGCATGTATGCCGAAAGCGAAATGACGGTGCTGGCGGCCTGCGGCATCAGCACGCGGCGGCTGCTCGGGCTTTCTACGTTTTCCGGCGCTTTGGTGATGTTGCTGGTGGCGTTTTTGAGTTTATATCTGACGCCGCTGTCGCTGGTGCAAACGGCGCGGCTGTTGGAAAGTCAGCAAAATCTCAATGAATTCGACGTGATGGTGCCAGGGCTGTTCCAAAACATTTCCGGCGGGCAGCGCACGACTTACGCCGAGAGCGTGAGCCCCGATGGCATGAGCTATGTGTTGATGCACGAGAGCAATGGCGACCGTTTGATTCTGGCCGAGTCCGCGCGGCCTTATGAGGACGCCGAGGGCCGCCGTTTCGTGTTGTTCAAGAATGGCTCGATGGCGGAGGGGCTCAGCGGCGCGGGCGAGTATTCCTTGACGCGCTTCGAGGAGTGGGGCGTATCTTTGCCGCCGCGCGATTTGAATTTCGACGTGGCGCTAGAGGAAAAAGCCATGAGCAACGCCGAATTATGGAACGCGGGGCAGCCATTGCAAATCGCGGAGCTGCAATGGCGCATTTCCTTGGTTTTGCTGGTGCCGGTATTGATGTTGCTGGCGGTGCCGCTTAGCCGCGTGAGCCCGCGCGAGGGGCGCTTTGGCAAATTGGTGCCGGCGATTTTGCTGTATCTGGCGTATTTTGGCCTGTTATTGGTATGCCGCGATCTGGTGGCAAGCGGTACCTTGCCGCCCTGGCTTGGACTTTGGTGGGTGCATCTGGTCTTCGCGGGATTGGGCTTGTGGCTGATGGGCGGCTGGCAGGGATTGCGCGGCAATGACTAAACTCGATTTCTACATCGCGCGTAACGTCATCGCCGCGACCTTGCTGGTGCTTTTGATACTGAGCGGTCTCGATCTGCTGTTTACCGCGATCGATGAATTCGGCGACACCAACGATAACTACACGGTGCTCGATGCACTGTGGTTCGTGCTGTTGCAATTCCCTACGCATTTGTATGAATTTCTGCCGATGGCGGCCTTGATCGGCGCTTTGAGCGGGCTGGGTATTTTGGCGTCGAGCAATGAGTTGGTGGTGATGCAGGCGTCGGGCGTGAGCAATGCGCGCATCGTGTGGGCGGTGATGAAGCCGGCCTTGTTGTTGATGCTGTTGGGTTTGGTATTGGGTGAGTGGGTGGTGCCGAATTTGCAGGTGCGCGCGGAGGTGTAT
>JAITMI010000013.1 GCA_031277435.1 Pseudomonadales bacterium | reverse complement strand
TCACCCACGCTGCATCTGCTTGCGGAAACCCCGGAACACTGGCCGCAATTGCGTGAACTGATCCTCAAGGCCAAGCTGCAAGGCCCGATGGTGCATGACGCGCGCATCGCGGCGCTATGTTTGAGCCACGGCGTGCGTGAACTGTGGAGCGCCGACCGCGACTTCAACCGTTTTCCCAACTTGCGTGTGCGTAATCCATTGGTTTGAAATGGAACCGTCGAGCCAATTATGGTTCCAAACCCATACGTTCCAATTCATCTCCCACCAATAGCCACTGTTCTTCCGTCTCTTCCAGGCGCCGCTTCAATTCGCCTTGTTCTTGCAGCAATTTGGCGAGTTTGGCTTTGTTGGCGTCTTCGTAGAGGCCCATGTCGCTTAATTGGTGTTCCAGCGCGCTGAGGCGCTGGTGATCCTTGTCGAGTTGCTGTTCGAGTTTTTTCAATTTATCGCGCAGCGGTTTGAGCTGTTCGCGGCGCTGGGCGGCTTGCTGGCGCTGTTCTTTTTTATCGAGGCCGCTTGCAGCGGTTTTGCCGTTTTTGTCCGTGGCGGCGCGGGTGTCGATTATCAATTGTTCATAATCTTCCAGCGAGCCGTCGAAGATTTCCACTTTGCCGTTGCGCACCAAGAGAAATTGATCGACGGTGTTGTTCAACAAGTGCCTGTCGTGCGAGACCAAAATCAGCGCGCCTTCGTATTCCTGCAAGGCGCGGGTGAGGGCGTGGACCATTTCCAGATCAAGATGGTTGGTGGGCTCGTCCATCAACAGCAAGTTGGGGCGTTGCCAGGCCACCAGCGCCAGCGCGAGGCGGGATTTCTCGCCGCCGGAAAAAGCGCGGATCACGCTATCGGCTTGCTCGCCGCGAAAGGCGAAAGAGCCGAGAAAATTGCGCAAATCCTGTTCCGGCGCGGCGGGGTCAAGCCGCTGCATCAGTTGCAGCGGCGTGGCATTTTGATCGAGCACGTCGGTCTGGTGCTGCGCGCAGTAGCCAAGCACCAGATGATCGGCGTTGTGCTGCGCTCCGGCGAGCGCGGGTAATTGCCCCGCCAGGGTTTTGAGCAGCGTGGACTTGCCCTGTCCGTTGGGGCCAAGCAGGCCAATGCGCGCGCCGCCGAGTACGGTGTAGTTGAATTTGCTGATCAGTGGCCGCTCTGGCGTATAACCTACCACGAGATTTTCGCAACTGAGCATGATGTCGGGATAGCGTTTGGCTTCGCGGAAGCGAAACTGGAATGGTGAGTCTACATGCGCCGGTTCAATATCCACCATGCGCTGCAATTCCTTCATGCGGCTTTGCGCCTGCCGCGCCTTGGTGGCCTTGGCGCGGAAACGCCGCACGAAATCTTCGATGTGCGCCTTACGTTCCTGCTGCTTTTCATAGGCCGCTTGCTGCTGCGCCAGGCGTTCGGCTTTTTGCCGTTCGTAGGCGGAATAATTGCCGCGATAGGTAATTAATTTGAGATTTTCAAAACTGATGATGTGCTGCACCACGTCGTCGAGAAATTTCCTATCGTGCGAAATCAACAGCACCGTGCCTTCGTAACGCAACAGCCATTGCCGCAGCCAGAGCGTGGCTTCAAGATCAAGGTGGTTGGTGGGCTCGTCGAGCAACAAGAGTTGCGAGGGCTGCATCAAGGCTTGCGCCAGATTGAGGCGTATACGCCAGCCGCCGGAAAATTCGGCCACTGTTTTTTGGAATTCTTCCACCGCGAAGCCAAGGCCGCTTAACAATTGTTCGGCGCGGTTATTGAGCGCGTAACCATCGAGTTCCTCGAATTCGGCCAGATGGCGCGCCATCGCCGTGTGGTCGTCCTTGGCTTCGGCTTGCGCGAGAGCGGCTTGCACTTCGCGCAGGCGCTGATGGCCGTCGAGCACGTAGTCGAGCGCGGCGCGGGCGGACGCGGCGGTTTCCTGCTTCATTTGCGCGCGCGCCAAGCTTGGCGGCAGCAGCACTTCGCCGCCGTCGGGCGCCAACTCGCCCATCAAGAGGCGAAACAAGGTGGACTTGCCACAGCCGTTGCGGCCAATCACGCCGACTTTCTGGCCTTGGTAGATGGTGAGCGAACTGTCGCGGATGAGCGCGGTGGAGCCTTGGTAGAGCGTGAGGTTTTGCAGGGTCAGCATGGCCTGAGCGTCAGCGGAATAAAGCGAGGAAACAAAAAGCCGCGCATTATAACGGAGCCCGGCGCTCAAAAATGGATACGTACCCCGCCCTGCTCCAGGCAGATTTCGCTGAGCATGTCTTCCAGAATCTGGCCGTTGAGTTTGCAGTGCCATTGCTCCAGATCGGCCTCCCAATCAAAGTGAAAACCGCCCGAGCGCGCCGCCAGCCACAGTTGCCGCAGCGGCGTTTGCCGGCTGATCACCACCACCGAGCCGGTGATGAAGGTGAGCGTGAGCATGTCGTTGGCGGATTCGTAATCGATTGCGGCATCGTGCTCGTTGATGGCATCTTCCACCACGCTTTCGATCTCGGCCAGGGTGGCCTGATATAACTCAAGGAACTCGGCGTCGCTCATGACTGGTCCTGGTCTGGTTCATCCCAAAGCCCGCACCATAACAGAAAGCGGCGCGCCAAGGGAACGCGCGCCTGCGAGCGGAGCAAAGTCCCGGTATAATCGCCGCTTTTCCACGCTGACTCTTGGGAATCCCGCCATGAAAACCCTCAGTTTCCTGAGCTTCCTATTATTGCTGCTTGGCTGCCTGACCCTCGGCGGCTGCGGCCAGAAAGGCCCCTTGAGCCCGCCGCCCGCCAGTTCCCTACGCGCCTCCGCCTAATCATTTGCTACAGGATTTTTGATGCAAGCCTTCACCTACCGCGGCCAGCAGCTTTACGCCGAAGAAATACCGCTGAGCCTGATCGCCGCCACTTACGGCACGCCCTGTTTCGTCTATTCGCGCGCCGCGCTGGAAGACCGCTTGCGCGCCTATCAAACGCCGCTCGCCGAACGTGACCATTTGATCTGTTATTCGGTCAAGGCCAATTCTAACCTGGCGGTATTGAATGTGCTGGCGCGATTGGGCGCTGGTTTCGACATCGTATCCGGCGGCGAACTGGCGCGTGCGCTGCAAGCTGGCGGTGACCCGAATAAAATTTTGTTCTCCGGCATAGGCAAAAGCGTGGAGGATATGCAAGCGGCGCTACAAGCCGGCATCCACTGCTTCAACGTGGAATCGGAGGCCGAACTGGAACGCTTGTCCGCCGTGGCCGAGCACATGGGCAAGGTGGCGCGCATCTCGCTGCGCGTGAATCCCGACGTGGACGCGCAAACGCATCCCTACATTTCTACCGGGCTGAAGGACAACAAGTTCGGCATCGCCATTGAAGACGCCGAAGATATCTACGGCAAAGCCAGCGCATTGCCGGGCATTGAGATCATTGGCGTCGATTGCCACATCGGTTCGCAATTGACCACGCTGGCGCCTTTTCTCGATGCGCTCGATCGCCTGTTGCTGCTGATCGACCGCCTCGCCGCGCGCGGCATTCTGATCCGCCACCTCGACCTCGGCGGCGGCCTTGGCGTGCGCTATCACGAGGAAACGCCACCCGAACCCGGCGCCTACATCGCCGCCATATTGGAAAAAATCGGCCCGCGTCCGCTCAAATTGATTTTCGAACCTGGCCGCTCCCTGGTGGCCAACGCCGGCGTGATGCTGACCCAGGTGGAATATCTCAAACCCACCGCGCACAAGCATTTCGCCGTCGTCGATGGCGCCATGAACGACATCATCCGCCCCGCGCTGTACCAAGCGGTGATGGACATTTTGCCGGTAACGCTGCCGCCCCCCGAACGCGAATTTCGCAATTGGGACGTGGTGGGGCCGGTATGCGAATCCGCCGATTTTCTCGGCCACGGCCGGCGCCTGGCGCTGGCGGCGGGCGATCTGCTCGCTGTATGCTCAGCGGGCGCTTACTGTTTCGCAATGAGCTCCAACTATAATAGCCGCAACCGCGCCGCCGAAGTGATGGTGGACGGGGCCAAGCACACCCTGGTACGCCGCCGTGAAACCCATGCCGATCAGATGGCGCTGGAAACGGTTTTGGAAT
>JAITMI010000337.1 GCA_031277435.1 Pseudomonadales bacterium | reverse complement strand
GGCGCGCCGCTCAAAGGGCGGGTGCTGATCATCGACGACGTGATCTCGGCCGGGACCGCAGTGCGCGAATCGATCGCGCTCATCCACGCCGCCGGCGCGACGCCGCATGCGGTCATCATCGCGCTCGATCGGCAGGAGAAGGCGACCGAGGACGGGCGGGACGTGGACCACAGCGCCGTGCAATACGTGCGCCGTCAGTTGGGCTTGCAGGTGGTGGCGATTGCGACGCTCGATGACTTGCTGCAATACCTGTCGGGGCGAGAGGATGGGGACTTGGGGGCTTACCGGGAGAGTGTGCTGGCGTATCGGGCGCGGTACGGGGCGCGCTGAACTTGCATGAGCGAGCGGGCTGAGCCGGTGGCAACGCCAAACAATTTGCGAATGTTAAGAATGCGCAAGCCGATGATGCGGACACCCCAGAAACAGGAACTCACCACGCAGCAAGCGGCGGCATTCCTGAATGTCTCACGTCCTTTCATCATCGGGGAAGTCGAAGCTGGCCGGTTGAAATGCCGGTTAGTGAATCGACATCGGCGCATTGAGTTCGAAGAGGTGACCCGATACCAGGACGAGCAAAAGCGGCGATCCGAAGCCGCATCGAAGCGCCTGAGCGTTTTGTCGCAGGAAATCGGCGAGGAACTTTGAGTGGCCGGAAGCGGGCACTACACGGCGGTTCTGGATGCCAATGTGCTCTATCCCGCATTGCCCCAGACAGCCACGCACTTGAGGAATGTCGTGGCGTTGATTTAGCCGGGGTACCATTTCTCATGCCCGCTCCCTCGATCAACGAAATCCGCCGCCGCCTGAGCGCCTTTGCCGCCGAGTGGAAAAACGCGGCGCGCGAGAACGCCGACGCCAAGCTCTTCTGGGCTCGTTTTTATGAGTGCTACGGCATTCGCCCCGAATCGGCCACGATCTACGAAAAAGCCGTGGACAAGCTCGACGGCGGGCATGGCTTCATCGACAGCTTCATCCCCGGCCTGCTGATCGTCGAACACAAAAGCCGAGGCAAAAACCTTGATGCCGCCTTCGACCAGGCTGCGGATTACTTCATCGCGCTGCCCGAGGCCGAGCGCCCGCGCTACATCGTCACTTCCGATTTCGCCCATTTCCGTCTGACCGACCTCAAAACGAAAAAGCAGGTCGAATGCACGCTGGCCGATCTGCCCAAGCGCGCCCAGTGGTTCAGCTTTCTGATCGAAAAAGAGCCGAGGGAAATCGCCGAAGAATCGCCCATCAACCGCCAGGCCGCTTATGCCGTGTCGCGGCTGCATGAGGCGCTGCTGCGCGCCAATTTTCGCGGGCGCGATCTGGAAGTGTTCCTCACGCGGCTGCTGTTCTGCTTTTTCGCCGACGACACCGGCATCTTCGGCGCCGACGGCATATTCCGCCGTCTGGTCGAACAAACACGCGAGGACGGGCGCGACACCGGCGCCCGGCTCGCCGAACTGTTCGACGCACTTGACACGCCGGAAAGCGAGCGCCAATCGAATCTGGACGAAACGCTGGCCGCGTTCGCCTACATCAACGGCAGCCTGTTCGCCGAGCGCACCCGCATTCCCGCCTTCGACACCGAAAAACGCGCTCTGCTCGCCGCCTGCGCCGAGTTGGATTGGAGCGGCATCTCCCCCGCCATCTTCGGTGCCATGTTCCAGGGCGTGCTCGAAGCTCACAACCCGGACGAGGCGCGCCAGGCCACGCGGCGCGAACTCGGCGCGCACTACACCTCCGAGCGCAACATCCTGCGCGTCATCGACCCGCTGTTCATGGACGACCTGCGCGCCGAGCTTGCCAAGGCACGCCACAACAAACCGCGCCTGCGCGCCCTGTACGACCGGCTGCCGGCAATCACTGGCTTCGACCCCGCTTGCGGCTGCGGCAACTTCCTCGTCATCGCCTACCGGGAACTGCGGCGGCTCGAAAACGAAGTCATCGCCGCGCTGTTCGATTTCGACCGCGGCAAGGGCCTGCTCGATGTCTCCACCCTCTGCCGCGTGCGCGTCAGCCAGTTTCACGGTATCGAAATCGACGAAGCGGCCGCGCACATCGCGCGCGTGGCGCTGTGGATCACGGACCACCAGATGAATCTGGAATCGGCGCGGCGCTTCGGCAACACGCGCCCGACCGTGCCGCTGATCGATACGCCGCACATTCATTGCCGGAACGCGCTGCGCGTGGATTGGGCGGAAATTCTGCCACCCGAGCGGTGTACGTATGTGATGAGTAATCCGCCGTTTGTGGGCAAGGCTTTCCAGAACACCAGCCAGAAAGCGGATATGGCCGCGATATTCAGCGGGTTCAAATCGACCGGCGTGCTGGACTACGTGACTGCGTGGTACGTCAAGGCATTGGCCTACATCAAAGTCAATCCAGCGATCAATGCTGCCTTTGTTTCCACCAACTCGATCACCCAAGGCGAGCAAGTCGCGGCGCTGTGGCCGTATTTGCTGCAAGGCGGCATCAGGATTCGCTTCGCACACCGCACTTTCAAGTGGAACAACGAAGGCAAAGGCAACGCCGCCGTGCATTGCGTCATCATCGGCTTCGGGCTGCGCGAGCCGGAACGCTGCACGATCTTCGACTACTCGGATGATCTCAAGGCCGATGAGGGACGCAGGATCGAAGCCAAACGAATCAATCCGTATCTGGTCGATGCGCCGGACTTGGTGCTGGTCAGTCGGCGTGCGCCCATTTGTGTCGTTCCGGCAATGAATTTCGGCAGCATGCCCAACGACGGCGGCAACCTGCTGCTGTCGGATGAGGACAAGAAGCGGCTTCTGGATGTGGAGCCGAAAGCCGAGTCGTGGATCAGGCCGTTTCTTGGCTCCGATGAATTCATCAACGGCCTGTCCCGCTGGTGTCTGTGGCTGGTTGGAATTTCAGCAGCGGAACTGCGCGCCATGCCGGAGGTTTACAAGCGGGTGCAGGCAGTCCGGGCGATTCGGCTTGAGAGTTCGCGCAAAGAAACCCAGGAACTGGCGGATACGCCGTATCTGTTCGGGGAAAACCGGCAGCCGGAGAGTCACTACATTGGCGTACCCAAAACCTCCTCGGAACGCAGAGAGTATGTTCCGATTGGGCTTTTGCCGCGTGAAACCATCGCAAGCACCGAGTTGTTCACCATTGGCGGCGCCACGCCATACCACTTCGCCATCCTCAACAGCGCCATGCACAACGCTTGGATGCGTGCGGTATGCGGGCGGCTGAAAAGCGATTACCGCTATTCGGCTTCCATCGTCTACAACAACTTCCCGTGGCCTGAACTTACCGACAAGCAGTGCGCCGCCATCGAAACCACAGCCAAGGCCATTTGGGATGCCCGTGCTGCGCAGCCGGAATCGACGCTGGCTGATCTCTACGATCCGTTGACTATGCCTGCTGACTTGCGCAAGGCGCACACTGCCAACGACCGGGCTGTTGATGCTGTTTACGGATACAAGGGGGATAAATCTGATGCGGCGCGGGTGGCTTTTTTGTTTGACCTCTACGGTAAGCTGACCAGCTTGTTGCCTACCGACAAGCCAAAGCGCGGATACAGTCGGCATACATGAAACCCGATTTTGTGCTGTGGCAGCAATATCCTATCTGTGGAACACCAATGACCACGAAACATCCTCTATTGCCTCTACCCGACTATCAGCGCATCTACCAAGTGGCGTACAGCGTCTTGGAGACCTCGGAGATCGCAATCACCCATCGTGCCTGCATTTTCTTCGCTGCCGTGGGAACCTTGATTCTTCGGGAGCATTACAAATTGCCCGCAACAATCAGCGCAGGCTGCATGGCGATCATGGTGGACGAGGCGAAGGAAAGCGTAGTGGTATATGGGCGTAACCATAACGGTGTCGTTGGTAGCGACGACAAGGCGTTTCACGCTTGGTGCCAGTGTGACGGCTGGTTGATCGATTTCATGGCGCCGATCATGGGCGTTTCCTTACGCGAGGATGGCGTGCTTTGGGATGTGCCGCGCCGAATGTTGCAAATGCGTCTAGCGGATAGTAAGGAACAGTTGAACGAAATTCGGCATCTGGGCGAGCTCTACGCATTTCACGATCATTCGCTTACGGAGTCGCTGATCGACAGGCAATCCATTCAGTTTGAAGATTTGCTCAATATCTGTCGGACTTGGTATCGACGACCTCCGAAACCGCTCAAAGCGTTAATGATGGGCGATACGCATGCAGCGTCCAAGCGGTTGGTTGCCCGTGCACCGACAATTGAGGGGGCCTGGTAGGGCCGTAGGCTGGGATGCCAATCCCAGCTTTCACCGCCCCACGCCGGGATTGTCATCCCAACAGACAGGGCTACAGCGTCGCCTCGACCACCCGCACATCAAACGTCACCTTGAGCCAACCCCTCACCGCGCCAAAGATGGCGGCTAGGTTGTCCATGCTCGGGTTGCCCTTGGGCGAGAGCATGCGGTGCAGGCTTTTGCTGGGTTTGCGGGTCAGTTCGGCAAGGTGCTCGAAACCCACGGTCGCATTGACGAGGTCGCGCAGAATGAGCCGCGCCGCGTTTGGCTCGCCGGCAAGAAACAGGGTGGCCGCTTCATCCAGCAGCGCCTTGGCAAAGTCTGGATC
>JAITMI010000222.1 GCA_031277435.1 Pseudomonadales bacterium | reverse complement strand
GGTTCCACGGGTGATGTCTCAGCTTCGGTAAGAAGCACCCCGACAAGAAGCAGGCGTAACGTAAAGAATAATGGCGCTGATGGCAAGGTTTATTACGCTGCACGGGCTTGTGCTGGAGGCAGTCTCGGGGTAGAAACGCGGCGCGGAAATGTGGGGTAGTTCAATCAATAATCCAGCTTCCCTTTCGAGGGACAAGAGAGATACAACAATGAAAAACAATCGTTCTAGTAATAAATCGAGTGCAAGAAATACACATTCCAGCGGATTCCGTCAACGCAAATTGACCGCCGCCTGCCTGTTCGCGCTGGCCGCGGTTTTTATTGATACGGCGCAGGCGCAGGAATCGGTGGAAGAAATCCGGATTACCGGCAGCCGTTTGCGCCAAAGCGGCATGGAGACGCCGACGCCGGTGACGCAGGTGACGGTGGATGAACTGGCGGACATGAACCCGCGGCAGATGGTGGACGCGCTCAGTCAATTACCGCAGTTCATCGGCAATCAGCGGCCACAGAACACCGCCGCGCTGACTACCGGCGGCTCCAACCTCAACCTGCGCGGTCTTGGTTCCACCCGCACCTTGGTGCTCATCAATGGCCGGCGTATGCCGAGCGGCAACCGCTATGGCGCGGCCAACGTCAGCACCTTGCCCGAAGGCGCGATCAGCAGCGTGGAAACGGTAACCGGCGGCGCGTCGGCGGCTTACGGTACCGACGCGGTGGCGGGCGTGGTCAACTTCATTCTCAATACCGATTTTGAAGGCTTTACTGGCCGCCTTCAGGCGGGCGAAACCTCGCGCGGCGATGGCGACAATATCGGTTTCGCCGCCACTTTTGGCACCGATCTGGGCGAAAACGGCCATGTGATGATGTCGGTGGATTATTACGATCAGGACATCATTCAATCGCTCGAAGCCTTGCAGAGCCGCCCGTGGTTTTTGCAGCGCGGGCTGGTGACCAATCCCGATCCTAATGGGCCACGGCAGATTACCCGCAACTTCGTGCGGCCCGCCGATCAGTCCACCGGCGGCACCATCAACCAGCCGGGCTCGGCGCTGGATAAACTGGAATTCGTGCGCTCCGGCGATCAAATCATCACGCTGCCGATGCCGTTCAGCGGCGTCGGCGCGGTGAATGGCGGTTGTAACTGTTTCGCGGAACCTCAGCGTGATCGCAGTTGGGGCACGGCGGCGGACAACGCGGTCCAAAACGGTAATGGCCGCGGCAGCGTGTTTATTTATACCGATTATGACGTGAATGAAAATCTCAATGTGTACCTTCAGGGCATCTTTGGTTTTTCCGAAGTCATCGGGCCCTGGTTTGGTTCGCCGACGCTGACCGGGCCGGCGTGGCAGGCGACGATTTTCCGCGACAACCCGTTTTTACCGCAGAACGTGCGCGACATCATGGATGCGGAAGGGCGCGACCGCTTCAACATGGCGATGGCCGGTTCCACGCGCCAGGATGAACCTGGTCCCTTGGGCTGGTATCACTCGATACAGAACGATCGTTTGGCTTCCGGCACGGCGGGCTTCGATCTTGAACTGACCGAAGGTTTCCTCGATGGCTGGCATCTCGCCGCTTACGCGCAATATGGCAAAAATAATCAGAAGATGTTGTTCCGCGACGGCATCCGCACGGATCGGCAATTTTTGGCTTTGGACGTCGTGACCGATCCCGTCACGGGTTCGCCGGCCTGCCGCGCGGCGGTGGTGAACCCCGCCGTGTTTGGTGATTGTGTACCGATCAATTTATTTGGCGGCGTGGAAAGCGTGTCGGCGCCGGCGGCCAGTTATTTGCTGGACGAAGAAGCGCAAGTGCTGAGCACTTCCGATCAGATATTTTCCGAGATCGTGCTGGATGGCGAGATTCATGAAGGCTTTGGCGCCGGCCCCATTACCATGGCGCTGGGCGCGTCCTACCGGCGTGATGAACTGCGGCAGTGGAAGCAGGATATGCGCGATGAATTCGTCTATCTCAATGGCGTGAATACCGGCTTTCGCGGGCTGATTCCCGAGGATCAACCCAATGGCATGTTGGGCGTGCGCCCTGGCAGCGTGCCCAGCGGTTTCATCGGCAACGCCAGTTTGTCCACTACGCTCTTCACCGGCTCCTACCAGACGGAGGATACGGTGCTGGCCGGCGCGTTCTCGGTCAAGGAGGCCTTTACCGAGTTCAACGTGCCCTTGTTGCAAGACCTGCCGTTCATCAATCGGCTCGACAGTAATTTTGGTTATCGCTACGCCGAGTACACCGGCTCGGGCGGCATCACCTCATGGAAAGTGGGCCTCAGTTGGGAAATCTCCGATGAACTGCGGATGCGCCTGACCCGCTCACGCGACGTGCGCGCCGGCACGCTGCGCGAGCGCTATGACGCCACCGCCGGCGGCGCCAACGTTACTGACCCAATGTTCAACGATGCTCGCACCAACACCACCAGCCGTACCGGCGGCAACCCTAACGTCAATCCGGAGAAGGCGGATACCTGGACCGCGGGTTTCATCTGGCAGCCAAGTTCGATCGGATTTTTGGATGGTTTTTCTTCATCGGTTGATTGGTACTACGTGGATTTGAATGATGCCATCGGCCAGTTGGGGTTTCAGACCATCGTCGATAGTTGCTGGGATGGCGCGACGGAGCTATGCCAGTACGTGATTCGTGATCCGGCCAGTGGCCAGATCACGCGCATCGACAATCTGTTCCTCAATATTTCCAACTCGCGTTTGCGCGGCGTGGACGTGGAAACGCGCTATCAGATGGATGTTGATTGGTTTGGTGAGGGCGCCGAGTCCTTGGGCTGGCGGCTGTTCGCCAACCGCATCATCGAGAATTCCAACCTGTTGCCCGGCGCGCCGCGCGACTTCGTGGGTCTCGAACAACCCGAGTGGCGCGTTACCACCAGCCTGTCTTACAGCAACGGGCCGTTCCGCTCCTTCTTGCAGGGGCGCTGGCTCGATGGCCGTATGCTCAACCGCCGCTTCGTGGAGGGCGTGGACGTGGATAAAAATAGCGTGGCCTCGGTGTTTTATACCGATATGAACCTCAGCTATGAAATGGACATCGACGGGCAGACCTACCGCCTGTTCGGCAACGTCACCAACTTGCTCGATCGCGCGCCGCCGCTGGGTTCCGGCGACCCCAGCACCAACTGGTATGACACGATTGGCCGTACTTATACGCTGGGGGTGAACGTAGCTTTTTAAGCGCCGCGCATGAGATAGTAAGCGGCTCCCGCTCCATGCGGGCGGGAGCCGATGAGGGATCAATGGACTACACATCAACGACTACACAAGGAGTAAGTCATGACAAGCGACGTCAAATGCCCAGTGCACGATTACGCGGGCGCGGGGACTTCCAACAAGGATTGGTGGCCAAACCAGTTGCGCGTGGATTTACTGCGCCAGCATGGCGCTAAATCCAATCCGCTGGGCGCGGATTTCAATTATGCCGCCAGGTTCAAAACGCTGGATTACAGCGCGCTGAAGGCCGATTTGCGCCGGCTGATGACGGACTCGCAAGCCTGGTGGCCGGCGGATTTTGGACATTATGGTCCGCAATTCATCCGCATGGCCTGGCATAGCGCCGGCACTTATCGCGCCGGTGACGGGCGCGGCGGCGCGGGCAGGGGGCAGCAGCGTTTCGCGCCGCTCAATTCCTGGCCGGACAACGTGAACATCGACAAATCACGGCGTTTGCTGTGGCCAATCAAGCAGAAATACGGGCAGCAAATTTCCTGGGCCGATCTTTTGATTCTCACCGGCAACGTGGCCTTGGAAACGATGGGTTTCCGCACCTTTGGTTTCGCCGCTGGCCGGGAAGACGTGTGGGAGCCGGACGAGGATGTGTACTGGGGCAGTGAAACCGAATGGCTGGCGCCGAGCGCCACGCCCAACAGCCGTTACGCGGGCGGCAAAAGCGGCGAGCGCGATTTGGAAAACCCCTTGGCCGCGGTGCAAATGGGCCTGATTTACGTCAACCCCGAAGGTCCGGATGGCAATCCCGATCCGCTGGCGGCGGCGCAAGATATCCGCGAAACCTTCGCGCGCATGTCGATGGACGATGAAGAAACCGTGGCCTTGATCGCCGGCGGCCACACCTTCGGCAAAACTCACGGCGCTGGCCCGGCGGCTCACGTTGGCCCCGATCCCGAATCCGCGCCACTGGAAGCACAGGGACTGGGCTGGAGCAGCAGCTATAAATCCGGCAAGGGCGGCGACGCGATCACCAGCGGCCTCGAAGTCACCTGGACCACCACGCCGGCGCGCTGGAGCAATGATTTTCTGGAAATTTTGTTCAAATACGAATGGAGCTTGGTCGAATCGCCCGCCGGCGCCAAACAATGGGAAGCGCAAGACGCGCCGGCCATCATCCCCGACGCGCATGGCGGCGCGCCCAAAAAGCCCACCATGCTGACCACCGATTTATCGCTGCGTTTCGATCCGCGGTACGAAAAAATTTCGCGGCGTTTTCTCGATGATCCGCAAGCCTTCGCCGATGCCTTCGCGCGCGCCTGGTTCAAGCTCACGCACCGCGACCTGGGGCCGAAATCGCGCTATCTCGGCCCGGAAGCGCCAAAGGAGGATCTGCTATGGCAAGACCCCTTGCCGCCAGCCACGCACGCGCCCAGCGCCGCCGATATTGCCGGCTTGAAAGCGCGCATCGCCGCCGCCGGCTTGACGGCGGGGGAGCTGGTGTCCACCGCCTGGGCTTCGGCTTCCACCTTCCGCGGCAGCGACAAGCGTGGCGGCGCCAATGGCGCGCGTATCCGGCTGGCGCCGCAGCGGGATTGGGCGGCCAACCGGGGCGTGCTCAAGACTTTGGCCGCGTTGGAAGAGATTCAGCGGGCCGCCAATAAAGCCTCGCTGGCCGATGTGATCGTGCTGGCTGGCGTGGTGGGTGTGGAGCAGGCCGCCAAGGCCGCTGGCGTCGAGCTGACCTTGCCGTTTGCGCCGGGCCGCGTCGATGCCGCGCAAGAGCAGACGGACGCCGCCTCCTTCGCGGTGCTTGAACCTCTCGCCGACGGCTTCCGCAATTACAAGCAGGCTGGCGTCCGTGCGCCCACCGAGGCGCTCTTGATCGACAAGGCGCAACTGTTGACCCTGAGCGCGCCCGAGCTGACGGTGTTGATCGGCGGCCTGCGCGTCTTGGGCGTCAACGCGGATGGCGGTAAAGAGGGCGTGTTCACCGATCGGGTTGGCGTGCTCAGCAATGACTTTTTCGTCAATCTGCTGGACATGAATACCGTGTGGACGCCGGTGGATAAAGCCGCCGAACGCTTCGAGGGCCGGGATCGCCAAAGCGGCGCGTTACGCTGGACGGGCACGCGCAACGATCTGGTGTTCGGCTCCAATTCCGTGCTGCGCGCGCTGAGCGAGGTCTATGCCAGTGGCGACGCCAAGGCAAAGTTCGTCGAGGATTTCGCCGCCGCCTGGACCAAAGTGATGAATCTCGACCGTTTCGATCTGGCCTGAGCTTGCGCTAAGCGCGCGCTTTGGTATCCTCGCCACGCTCCCGCTCCAGTTGCCGCTGTGACGGCGCTGGAGCGGCTAGACGGGGTTCGCCGTTTGAACGCCGCGCCTTGAAAAACGATAAAAAGCCCTGAACTTTTGTTTGGAGATTCAGGGCATTAGCCCGGTTTTGATGTCATAAGTTGAAGAAAAAAGGGCAAATTTAGAAAAAATGGTGGAACAGACCGGTGGACGCCGGGCTTGGCTGGACCCGTACCGATATTAGTCCTATGCTCTCCCGGTCTCGTATAAGGGGATAAGTGGGTAGGGCGCTGGGCTGACTGGACTGAGTTGTAAGCCAAGGCTAGCTATCCCGCTCATTTATTTACAATTCTTAAGCTGACCAAGCTCTTATAGGCAGGAACATTTTATGGGCCGATCATTCGTACTCAAGTCACTACCACGTGTCATTGCTTTTTTGGGCGGGGCGGCTTTCGCCGCTCCTTATGTAGCCGCTCAGGAGGTGGATACCGGCGCTCTGATCTCGGAGTACTGCACCAAATGCCACAACTTCGATGACTATGCCGGCGGTATCGACCTCGAAGGCGTTACCCAGAACAACATCGCCGACATGGCGGAAGTGGGCGAGAAAGTCATCAAGCGCCTGCGTACCGGCTTGATGCCGCCCGCTGGCGAAGAACGCCCGGAACACGCGGTGCTGGAACAGATGGCCGCCGCGCTGGCCAAAGGCATTGACGAACGCGCCGCGCAGCAGGAGCTCAACCTGCCAGCGCCGGGTCTGCACCGTTTGAACCGCACCGAATACACCAACGCCGTCCGCGATCTCTTGGCGCTCAACATCGACGCCACCCGCTTCCTTCCCGCCGACGACTCCAGCAACGGCTTCGACAACATGGCCGGCACCCTGACCACTTCGCCCGCCTTGATGGAAGCCTACCTGTCCGCCGCCGGCAACATCAGCCGTCTGGCCATCGGCACCGAAACCGCGCCGACCATGGCGGTGTTCGACGTACCGGTAGACACCTCGCAGAATGACCATGTCGACGGCCTGCCCTTCGGCACCCGCGGCGGCATGCTGATCGAGCATGAATTCCCCTCCGACGGCGAATATATCTTTACCGTCAAGGGCATGACCGGTTACTTCACCGCCGTGCTCGGCAACGTCAGAGGCGAGCAGTTGGAAGTCACGGTCGATGGCGAGCGCGTCTATCTGTACGACTGGGACCGCGAAATCGGCAACAAGCAAGGCGATGGCGGCCGCACCCCGGCCATCCCCATCAAGGCCGGCTTCCACAAAGTTGGCATCACCTTCATCGCCACCAGCGACCTGCCCGACACGGGGTTGAACAAGTCCTTCGTGCGCACCATGAACTCGCCTGGCTCGATCTCGGGCTATACCTTCTACCCGCACGTCGGCCAAGTGTTCATCGAAGGCCCCTTCAACGGCACCCCGGCGGTCTCCACCCAGAGCCGCGACAAGGTGTTCGAGTGCTACCCGAGCAACGTCAACGAAGAAGCCAACTGCGCCACGCAGATCATCAAGACCCTGGTAAGCGGCGCCTTCCGCCGTCCCTCGACCGACGCTGACGTCGAGACCATGATGAGCTTCTTCCGCTCCGGCCGCGAAGAAGGCGGCAGCTTTGACTACGGCATCGAAGCCGCGATTCAGCGCATTCTGGTAGACCCGGAATTCATCTACCGCTCCGAGCTTGAACCGGCTCAGGTGGCCGATGGCGCGCTGTATGAAATCAGCGATCTGGAACTGGCCTCGCGTCTGTCGTTCTTCCTGTGGAGCAGCATTCCGGATCAGGAACTGATCCAGCTCGCCACCGAAAACAAACTGCACGATACCGCCACCTTGGAAGCACAAGTACAGCGTATGCTGGCCGACCCGCGCGCGCAGTCCTTCGTGGAGAACTTCACCGGCCAATGGCTGAACGTGCGCGGCTTGGCGTCGAAGGAACCGGTAGTGGAAATGTTCCCGGACTTCGACAGCACCCTGCGCGCGGCCATGCGCAAGGAAATCGAACTGTTCTTCGGCAGCATCATTCAGGAAGATCACAGCGTCCTGGATTTGTTGACCGCCAACTACACCTTCGTCAATGAGCGTCTGGCCAAGCACTACGGCATCCCCAACGTGTACGGCGAGCAGTTCCGCCGCGTCGAGTTGACGCCGGAGCAAGACATGCGCCGCGGCCTTTTGGGCAAAGGCGCGATGTTGACCATCACCTCCGAAGCCGCGCGTACCTCACCGGTAAAACGTGGCAAGTGGTTCCTGGAAACCTTCCTGGATCGGTCGCCGCCGGCGCCGCCGCCGGGCGTGGAAATCAACCTGGAGCAGGAAGAGGGCGCCGCGCCCAAGAGCCTGCGTGAACGCCTGGAAGCGCATCACACCAACCCGACCTGCAACACCTGTCACCAGATGTTCGAGCCGATGGGCCTGGCGCTGGAGAACTTCGACGCGGTGGGCGCGTGGCGCACCCTGGATGAAGGCAACCTGATCGACCCCGTCAGCACCATCAACGACGGCTCGGTGCTGGATGGCCTGCCCGGCCTGCGCGACCTGACGGTACGCTATGGCGACCTGTTCGCGCAAAGCGTGGCGGAAAGACTGCTGACCTACGCACTGGGCCGCGGCCTGGATTACAAGGACATGCCCTTGTTGCGCTCGATCACGCAAGAATCCGCCAAGAACGACTATCGTTTCTCGGCGATGCTGATGGAGGTCATTCAAAGCCCGGCCTTCATCATGAACCAGAAATCCAATACCAACGTAGCAACGGCAATGAGAGAGGAATAAGGCCATGATTATCACCAAAAAACACATATCTCGACGTGCCCTTCTGCGCGGCGCGGGCGTCTCGCTCGGTCTGCCCCTGCTTGATGCCATGATTCCCGCCGCGACGGCGCAGGAATTGACGGCGGCCAAGACGCCCTCGCGTTTCTTCGGCGGCTTCGTGCCGCACGGCGGCGCGCCGGGCTACTGGGTACCGGAAACGGTGGGCGCGCTGGCGCCGGAACTGCCATTCATGTACAAGCCGCTGGAACCCTTCCGCGACTACCTGACCATCATGTCCGGCCTGCACTCCACCTCGGCGGAACCGCCTCCGGGCTCAACCGGCGCCGACCACTGGGTAGCCGCCGCGTTCCTGTGCGCCGACAAACCGCGCAAAACCGCCGGCGCCGACGTCTACGCCGGCCACACCAGCGACCAGATCATCGCCGAGAGCATTGGCCGTCAATCGCGGTTGCCCTCGCTGGAGATCTCGGTGGAAGACCCCGGCTCCGGAGCCAGCAACTGCGGCGAAGGCTA
>JAITMI010000199.1 GCA_031277435.1 Pseudomonadales bacterium | reverse complement strand
AGCAGGTGGGTTTTCAGGTGCGTTTTACCGATACGAGTAACGAAAACACGCTGATCAAATTGATGACCGATGGCATTCTGCTCGCCGAAACGCAGCACGATCCTGATCTCAACCGCTACGACACGCTGATTATCGACGAAGCGCACGAACGTTCGCTCAACATCGATTTTCTGCTCGGATATCTCAAACGCTTATTGCCGAAACGGCCCGATCTAAAACTCATCATCACCTCCGCCACCATCGACGTGGAAAGTTTTTCGCGGCATTTCGGCGGCGCGCCGGTGATTGAAGTATCGGGCCGCACCTATCCGGTGACGCTTCACTACCGCCCGCCGAACGAACACGACACGGATTTGGAACTGCCGGAACAAGTCGCGGCGGCCTTTGATTTTATCCGTCAGCTCGAACGCCAGGAGCGGCAAACTTATCGCGACGTATTGGTATTTCTCAGCGGCGAGAAGGAAATCCGCGACACCGCCGATCTCTTGCGCAAGCAGCAATATCAAGGCGTGGAAGTGTTGCCGCTCTACGCACGGCTCAGCTTGCGCGAACAGCAACGCGTGTTCGAGCCGCATCCGGGGCGCCGCATCGTGCTCACTACCAACGTGGCGGAAACCTCGCTGACGGTGCCGGGCATCGGCTACGTGATCGACAGCGGCCTGGCGCGCATCAGCCGTTACAGCGTGCGCAACAAGATTCAGCGCTTGCCGGTGGAGCCGATTTCCCAGGCTAGCGCCAATCAGCGCGCCGGACGCTGTGGCCGCCTTGGCCCCGGCACTTGCCTGCGTTTGTACAGCGAGGAAGATTTCCTCAATCGCCCGGCTTTTACCGATACCGAAATCACCCGCACCAACCTCGCGTCAGTCATCTTGCAGATGCTGGCCTTGAATCTGGGCGACATTGAAAATTTTCCGTTTTTGGAAGCGCCGGATTCACGCGCGGTGCGCGATGGCTACCGCTTGCTGGAAGAATTGCAGGCGGTGGACGCGCGCGGCAAGCTCTTGCCCTTGGGGCGGCAAATGGCGCGCTTACCGCTCGATCCACAATTGGCGCGCATCCTGCTTGAAGCCGGTAAACGCCACTGTTTGAGCGAGGCGCTGATTATCGTCAGCGCGCTCAGCGTGCAGGACCCGCGCGAACGGCCACTCGACAAACAACAGGCCGCTGATGAGGCGCACCGGCGTTTTTGGCAGCAGGATTCGGATTTTCTGGCTTTCGTGAATTTGTGGAACTTCGTGGAGGAACAGCGTCAGGCGCTGGGCAGCAAGCAGTTGCGCAAGTTCTGTACCGCCAATTATTTATCGTTCATGCGTATGCGCGAATGGCGCGAAGTGCACCGGCAATTGCTGCTCTTGTGCCAGGAACTGCAATTGCCGCTCAACCGCGAACCGGCAACGTATGAGGAAATCCACCTGAGCATTCTCAGCGGTTTTCTCGGCCATGTGGCCTGGCGCCTGGAGGATGGCGGCTACCTCGGCGCGCGCAGCCGCAAATACGTGATGTTTCCGGGTTCGGCGCTGCACCGCAAGAACGCGCGCTGGATTGTCGCGGCGGAATTGGTGGAAACCTCGCAGCTTTTCGCCCGCATGAACGCCAAGGTGGAACCTGAATGGATCGAGCGGCAGGCGGCGCATCTGTTGCGTCGTGAGTATTTTGAACCGCATTGGGAAGAACGCCAGGGCCAGGTGCTGGGGTTTGAGAAGGTGCTGTTGTACGGCCTCACGCTGGTGGAGAAACGTAAGGTCAATTATGGCCGCGTTGATGCGGCGGCGGCGCGTGAAATTTTCATCCGCGAAGGCTTGGTGCATTTGCATCTGCGCACGCGCGCGCCGTTTTATGCAGCCAATCGCTCAATGGTAGAGCGGGTAGGCGAGATTGAGGAACGCACGCGGCGGCGCGACATTCTGGTGGATGAAGAAAGTCTGTTCGCGTTTTACGATGAGCGCCTGCCGCCGGAAATCGTCGATGTCAGCAGTCTTGAACGCTGGTATTTCCGCTTGCCCAAAGAGCGAGCGGCGCGGCTCTTGCTCAGCGAAGCCGACCTGATGCGCGATGAGCTGGGCCATGAACACCTGGCGCGGCAATTCCCCGAACATATTGAAAGCGGCGCGCTCAAGCTGGAATTGCAATATGCCTTCGACCCCGGTCAAGCCCACGATGGCGTGTCGGTGGACGTACCGGTGAGCGCGCTCAAGCAGCTCAAGGCCGAAGACCTCGACTGGCTGGTGCCGGGTCTGTTGCGCGAAAAATGTATCGCGCTGATCAAGGCGCTGCCGAAAAGTTTACGCAAACATTTCGTGCCAGTGCCCGACGTGGTGGACAAAATTCTGCCCGCGCTCGATGCCAGCCAAGGCAGCCTGCGCAGCGCCTTGGCGCGGCAATTATTGCGCCATAGCGGCGTGGCGCTGCCGCCCGATTGCTGGGATGAACTGAGCTTGCCGGAACATTTGGTCATGAATATCCGCGTGCTCGACGAACGTGGCCGCGAGCTGGGCAGTGGCCGCGATTTGCAGCGTTTGCGCGAAACCCTGGCGGCCAAGGTGCAAAGCAGCATCAGCCGCGCCGCTGGTACGGATTTGGAACGCATTGGACTCACTGCCTGGGATTTTGGCGACTTGCCCGAGCAACAGGAGCTGGGGCAGGGCAGGCTGCGCATCAAGGCGTATCCGGCGCTGGTGGATCATGGCGATAGCGTCGAATTAAAACTGTTCGATTCCGATTATCGCGCCAGAAGGGCCACGCCGCTCGGCATCGCCCGCCTCGCCATGTTCGCCAGCCGCCAGCAACTGCGTTATCTGCAAAAAGAATTGCTGCAAGATCCGCGCCGTTTGCCGCAGCTTACGGGGCTTGGCCCGCGTGAAAAACTATTGGACCAATTGATCCAGCGCGCCTACGTGCTGGCCTTGGGGCTTGATGCGTCGATCCCGCGTAGCGCGGCGGCCTTCACGGCGCTTTTGGAAGCGCGCCGCGCCAGTGTGATCGGCGTGGCGCAGGATTTACAGGACTTACTGTATCAAATTCTGGAACGGCGTCAGCGTTTGGTGCAAAGCCTGGCGCGGCACGCTGACGATGCCCGTTACCGGCACTTGGTGGAGGACGTAAGCGCGCAACTCAATGGCCTGATCGCGCCGGATTTTTTGCTGAGCACGCCGCCGGATCAACTCAAACATTATCCGCGCTATCTGCAAGCCATCGAACAGCGGCTGGAGAAATTCCTGTTTCAAGCGGCGAAGGATCACGAGTGGTCGCGGCTGATCCAGCAATTTGAACGTCAGTACCAAGAGCGGCGTGATTACTGCGCGCGGCACGAACAGGTGAACCGCCAGCTCGACGAATTTCGCTGGCTGCTGGAGGAATTCCGCGTTTCGCTGTTCGCGCAGCAGCTTGGCACGCGGACGCCGGTGTCGGAAAAACGCCTGCGCAAATGCTGGGAGAGCGTGTGAGCGCGCTCGCGGTCATGGTCTTATGTGGTTGCAGTAACGCATTGATAAGAGTAAGGTTCCGGCCCATTGAAGCGGCCCCGTGGGACATCGGCTCCAGCGCGGAAAAATCCTTGTCTGGCATGGACATAGGAACGGACATGGGAGCAGGCACAGGAACAGAGGGGGCAGGCTGGGCACCAAGGAGGCGAGCCCGTCGTAGTGGGCAAAGCGCGTGACATGAAATCGGGGAATAGCCATAGGTCCGACTTGACCATCCTGGTCATTGAGGACGATCAATCCATTCGGGAACAACTTGCCGCCTCCCTGCAAACGCTGGGGATGCATGTGGTGCTCGCGCGCCACCCTGAAGAAGGCATGGAAAAATTCCACTCCGCCAGCCCCGATCTGGTATTGATCGACATCCATCTGCCGCAGGCGTCCAGCTTCGGTATGCTCGAAGAATTATCCGCGCTGGCGCCCGACCTGCCCTTGGTGGTACTGGCCGAACGCGGCAACAAGGATGATCTGATCAAGGCGCTGCGCCTGGGCGTGAGCGACTACCTGATCCTGCCCTTGGCCGACGACACGATGCTGGAACATTCCATTCAAAACAGCCTGCGCCGCGCGCGGCTGATCGAGGAAAACAGCCGCATCCGCAAGAAGCTGGAGCAGATCAACGTCGAGCTGGAACGCCGCCTGGAAGAATTTCACCAAGACCAGCAAGCGGGGCGCCATGTGCAGATCAACATGATGCCGGTGCCGCCGCAGCGGATTTCCCGCTTCCTGTTCAAGCATAAAGTGATTCCCTCGCTGTACCTCAGCGGCGACACGGTGGATTACAAACAGGTATCGCGTCACGAAATTCTGTTCTATATCGCCGACGTGTCGGGGCATGGCTCGTCTTCCGCCTTCGTCACCGTGCTGTTGCGCTTCCGCATCGATCAGATACGCCGCGATTATCAGTGTGGCCGTTTCACTGGCGAATTCACGCCGGCGCGCCTTTTGGAGATGCTCAATCTCGACCTGCTCGCCTCCGAACTCGACAAGCACGTGACCTTGTTCATGGGCCTCTTGAACGACAGCGATAACAGCCTTATTTATAGCGTGGCGGGTCATCATCCCTTGCCCTTTTTGTACAGCGGCGGCAAGGCGGCGCAGGTGACTCTCAGCCGCAACAGTTTTCCCATTGGCCTGCTCAAGGAGGCCGACTACATCGACGATGTGATGCAGCTGCCCGGCAAGTTCGCGCTGTGGCTGTTTTCCGACGGCATTTTGGAACACATCAAACACGGCAGCCTGGAGGAAAAGGAAGCCAAATTGGCGGCGGCGATCGAACAAAGCGCGGGTGATTTCGACCAGCTCAAGGCGCTGTTGCAACTGAGCAAGTCGATCAAGGCGCCGGATGACATCGCCATAATGAGCGTGAGCGACGTATGAGCAGCGGCAAAATACTCGCGGCGGATTACAAACACATGGCCATGCTGAAGTTCGTGGGGGATGTGCGCGTGCTCATGAGTTCCACCCTCGACGGCTACTGCAACAGCCTCTACCGCCGCGGCATCCTCGACGCGATGGTAGTGGATTTGAGCGAAACCCGCGGCATCGACAGCACCGCGCTCGGCCTCCTGGCCAAGATGGCGATCCAGTTACTAAACCGCTTCAACGTCACGCCCACCATCATTTCCACCAACGCCGACATCACCAAAATCCTGCACCGCATGAGCTTCGACAAGATTTTCAACATCGTCGACAAGCCCCCGCCGCCCCCGGAGCAGCCAAGCGCCTGCGCTTCCATCAATAAGCCCCTTCCGCTCAAGCCAGCCGGTTACACCGAGCTAAAACAAAACACCGAAAACGAAAGCACCCTGCGCGACAAAGTGCTCGACGCCCATATCACTCTGATGGCGCTGAGCGAGCAAAACAAACTGGAGTTTCAGGATTTGGTGCAGGCGTTGAGGAGTCAGGGGTTTTAGAACCTTGTTTTCTACATGAATTTCATAGAAAAAGATGTTTCGCCTGGCAGCTTTGATAAAGCTCAGGCATTGGAAAAATATAAATGAAAATATATTTGGCCGGCATAGGGTCTAGCATTGTTCAAGTGGACCAGCTGGCGCGGGCCGCTTAACGCATGCCCGTTAGGTTATAGGAGGAGCCCGCTTGAAAAATTTGCCGCTTATTCTTGTGCTCGTTGTTATCGCCTCATTGAATGCCATTATTCTTTGGGGCACAGATACAGCCGG
>JAITMI010000175.1 GCA_031277435.1 Pseudomonadales bacterium | reverse complement strand
GGCAGCCGCAGCAAGGCGTCGAACAGGTGTAAAAAGTCGGAAGGCATGGCGTTATATCAATGCGCCGCGCGCAATTCTTCACGAATCACTTTGCGCAGGGCGCTCTCCAAACGCTCGTTCGCGCCGCTGATATGCGCACGCAATGCGTCGTTGATGAGCGTTTGGTAGTTACCGCCGCCCGTCACCTGGTCGCGGAACCAGGCCAAAATGTCGGCGTCCAAACGGATTGTAATGCGCTCCTTGGTCTCGTTTTCCTTCTGGATGCGCGCCAAGGCGGGAATGTCTTTGGCGCGTTTGGCTTTGCTGAAATCCAGTTCGGGCATGTCGTTATCTTTCATGGTTGTTCACTCCTGATGCTGATAGTCGTGCGCCTCGCCTGGGCTGGCTTTGCGTGCGGAAATAATGCGCAGCGTGTCCATGCCGCGTTCCGTCCAGACCACGTATAGGATACGTCCACAAAAGCCGAGGCCGAGCGTGATGAGCCGCTGTTCACCTTCACTGCCACTGTCTTCAATCGTGAGGTTCCGCGGGTCTTCAAGAGCCCCCACGGCATCAACAAAATCCACGCCATGTTTGGCGAGGTTTTCGGCGCGTTTGTTCTCGTTCCACTCGTAATTCATGGCGGCATTGTATGCACGTCGTATGCACAGGTAAAGGCGGCAGTCTAGTATCGTCAGGCTGGGCCAAACCAGCGCGTCAAGGCGTCGCTAAGCCCTTCCGTGTTTTGCTCGCCCACCCAGGCCACGTAGCCATCGGGCCGGATCAGTAGCGCGCCAGGAGCGCTCACTGCGCCGAGCGCCGGTAATTCCCAGGCGCCGCTGTAACTGGCGTCAATAAGCTGCACGCGATTCGACCAGTCTTGGATGTCGATGCGCTTGGGTGCGCCGAGATTGAGTAAAACGGGCTGGGCCTGATGCAAGAGCGTGAATAAGCGCAGCGGCCCTTGCGGCGTCATAAGGTCGAGATCGGGCATCCGGCGTCCGGTGAGCGGGTGGCTTTCAGCGCCGTCTTTTTCATTACAGTCATAGCGAATGTCGAGGCCCGACAACATCGCGGCGTAGCGCTTGCGCGGTTCGTCCATGCGCAGGAGTTCGCTCATGTTGTCGCGCAAGGCTTCGGTGCGCGCATCGCCGCGGCTGAGCGCGGTCATCGCCAGGGTGAGGCGCAACACGCGCGCGGCGATGGGGTGGCGTTCGTTGTGATAGCTGTCGAGCAAGGTGTCAGGCGCGAGGTTTTTGACCACTAGGGCCAATTTCCAGCTAAGATTCACCGCATCCTGCACGCCGAGGTTGAGCCCTTGGCCGCCGGTGGGCGAATGTACGTGCGCGGCGTCGCCCGCCAAGAGCACGCGCCCTTGGCGATAATGCGCCGCTTGCCGCGCCATGTCGTTGAAGCGGGTGAGCCAAGTGGGGCTGTGCACGCCGAAATCCGTGCCGTAGACGGCGAAAAGCGCCTCGCGCAGATCTTGCAGCGTTGGCGTATCGCTTTTTTTACTGAGATCAGGTTCGACCAGGACAATGCCGGCGCGCTTGCCGTCTTCCAGTTTGCCCAGCGCGTTGACGCCTTTTTCGCCGCGGCGGACGCCCCAGGGCGCGTCGTCGCGCAGCTCGGCTTCGGCCAGCAAGTAGCTGGTGGAGGCATCCCAGCCGGGAAAGTCGATGCCGGCGTTCTTGCGGATCAAACTGCGGCCACCGTCGCAGCCGGCAAGATAAAGCGCGCGCAATACGCGGCCATCGGACAGCGTAATGTTGACTTGATGTTCCTCTTGCGTAAAACCGCTGACTTCAACGCCGCGATAAAATTTGACCGGTAATTCATTTACCCATTCGGCCAGGATGCGCTCGATGTGCCGTTGCCGCAGCGCCAGTCCATAAGGGTGGCGTGTGGGAAAATCGCTGATGTCGAGCGGAATAAAAGCAAAACTCGCCACTTGCGCGGTTTTTCCCTCCGCTAAAAAACGCTCGGCGACGCCGCGCTGGTCAAAAATCTCAATGGTGCGCGCGTGAAGCCCGCCAGCGCGCGAGCCGATCACGTCCTGATTTTCGCGCCGCTCGACTACGGCGACGTCGATGCGTGCCAGCGCCAGTTCGGCGGCCAGCATCAAGCCCGTCGGGCCGCCGCCGGCGATGATGACGTCGTGGGAGAGCGGGCCGTGCTGGGCGGATGAGGTCATGGTGACTCCTGAAAATTTTGCGGTGCATCGTATCATTTTCGATGCAAGACCCAGGTTAAAATCAAGCCTCGTTTTTATGTGCTCTCTTGTACTTACCCTCATGTCATTAACCATTGCCGTCACCCCGCGCGGCGCCCTGCACCTCGAACACACGGAGACGGCCACCCCGCTCGATGCCAGCCTTGCCGCGCGGCTACAGGCTGCATTCGCGCGCGGGGCGGGGCATGGTTTGTTGCAGCTTGGCCTGTGCGAAACCCGTGCGCATTTACCCGTGGAACTGACGTTCTGGCGCGCGTGGGCGCTGGATTTCATCGCGGCGCGTTGCCGGGCGACAGAGGCGGATACGCCAGAGCCTGACGCGGCGGCGCTTGGCGCTCTGCTTAATGAAGCGCCGCCGATGCAAGGCGGCGAATATCTCAATGCCGCCACGCTGAAGGCGCTGTGGCATGAATTGGCGCGGGCGTTCACCGAAGAACTCGCCGCCAGCGGCGCCAGCGTGGATGCGTTTCTCGCCGCGCATAACAGCCAATGGCGGCATGTGGGCCGGGTGCATTTTCATCTGGCCGAAAATCGCAAGGATGTGGAACGGCCATTTGCTTTTCTCGCCACTTATGCGCCGGGCTTGGCTACGCAGGGCGAGTTGCGCCACGCTCCGCTTGGCGCGGCGCTGCGTGAATATGCTGGCGCTGGGGCCAAGGCTGAATTATTGCAATTATTGCAGCCGGTAAACCGCGCCAGTTTGGAATGCGCGTGGTTGAAGACGCTGGTGGATTCCGGCGAAATTTTTTATCCGCTGCGCTGGACGCCCGCCGAAGCGCTGCGTTTGTTGCGTGATGCGGCGGTATTGGAACAATCAGGTGTAGTGCTGCGTATGCCCGCCGCCTGGCCGCTCGCGCGCCCGAGCCGGCCCAAGGTTGAAGCGAGCGTTGGGGTGAAAGCGCCGGCCTTGGTGGGCGCCGCGCAAGTACTCGATTTCGCGGTGGAGGTGACGCTCGATGGCGAAACGCTGTCGGCCGAGGAAATCGCGCAATTGGTGGCCGCCACTGATGGCCTGGCGCTGTTGCGCGGCAAATGGGTCGAAATCGACCACGGCAAACTCCAAAGCGCGCTGGTGCGTTACACCGAAATCGAACGGCTGGCGCGCCGCGAAGGGCTATCCTTTGGCCAGGCGATGCGGCTCTTGGCCGGCGCCGAAATTGGCGAACACGCCGCCGCGCCTGAAACCGGCGCTTGGGCGCAAGTCAATGCCGGCGCCTGGCTGGCCGAAACGCTGGCGGGCTGCCGTCACCCTGAAACGCTTGCCAAGGCTTTGCCGGGCGCAGAGTTGAAGGCGTCTTTGCGCCCTTATCAAGGCGCGGGCGTGCGCTGGCTTGGCCTGTTGACTCAGCTTGGCCTGGGCGCTTGCCTGGCCGACGACATGGGCCTCGGCAAGACTTTGCAAGTGCTGGCGCTGTTGTTGAGCTTGCCGCGCGAAGATAACGCGGCGCTTCCCAGCCTGATCGTCGTGCCCGCTTCGCTGCTGGGTAATTGGGCTGAGGAAGCGCAACGCTTCGCGCCGTCGCTGCGCGTGTTCGTCGCCCACCCCGCGTTCAGCCCGGCGGCGCATTTACAAGCGCCCGAAAAAATACTGGCTGGCAGCGACATGGTCGTCACCAGCTATACGGCGCTGCATAAATTGGACTGGATGGCTAAAAACAAGTGGCGGCTGCTCATCATCGACGAGGCGCAGAACATCAAAAATCCGGGCGCCAAACAAACCAAGGCGGTGAAGGCCATCGGGGCGCGGGCGCGTATCGCGCTCACCGGCACGCCGGTTGAAAATCATTTGAGTGATTTATGGTCGATTTTTGATTTTCTCAATCCGGGTTTGCTGGGGTCGGCAAAAGCATTCCAAAATTTCACCACACGCCTGGCCAGCCAGACGCCGCCGTCCTACGCGCCGCTGCGCAAATTGATCGCGCCCTATATTTTGCGGCGGATGAAAACGGATCGCGCCGTGATCAGCGATCTGCCCGACAAGACCGAAGTGAAAGCCTGGTGCTCTCTCACGCGCAAACAAGCGGCGCTGTATCAGAGCGCGGTGCAGGCATTCGAGCGGCAACTGGCGGAATCGAGCGACGCCATCAACCGGCGCGGCCTGGTGCTGGCGACGCTGATGCGCCTCAAGCAAATCTGTAATCACGCCGCCCACGGCCTTGGCGGCGCCAGCCACTGGCCAAGTGAGGACAGCGGCAAGTTCGCGCGGCTGGCCGAAATCGCCGGCGCCATCGCCAGCCGGCAGGAAAAGCTGCTGGTGTTCACGCAGTTTACCGAGATCATCGAGCCCTTGTGCGCCGAGCTTACGCGGGTTTTTGGCCGGGGTGGCCTGTCGCTCAGCGGCGCTACCGCCATCGCCAAACGCAAGCAGTTGGTCACGGCGTTTCAACAAGACGAGCGCATCCCGTTTTTCGTGCTGTCGCTGAAGGCGGGCGGCGCGGGTTTGACCTTGACGGCGGCCTCGCACGTTGTGCACTTTGACCGCTGGTGGAATCCGGCGGTGGAAAATCAAGCTACTGACCGAGCGTTCCGTATCGGCCAGAAACGCAATGTATTGGTCAATAAATTTATTTGCCGCGGCACCATCGAGGAACGCATCGACATGCTGATCGAATCCAAACGCGAGCTGGCCGAGCAATTACTCGGCGGCGGCGCTGAAATCAACCTGACTGAATTAGGCGACCGCGAATTGCTGGATCTGGTTCGCCTTGATCTCGATGCCGCGACCAAGGAGTTGTCATGAGCGATTGGGGCTTTCCCGCCTATGTTCCGGTCGCGAAGCGGCGCGCCAACGCGGCCAAACAGGCCGCCAAGTTAAAGAAGCAAGGCCATGCCGTCGCGCCCGTCGTCATCGAAGGGCAAAAGATCGCCAAGAGCGTCTGGGGCAAAGCCTGGTGCGACAATCTGGAACGCTATTGTGATTTCGAGAATCGTTTGCCGCGTGGACGCACTTACGTGCGTAACGGCTCGGTGATCGACTTGCAAGTGACGCGCGCGAAAGTACGGGCGCTGGTCAGCGGTTCGCGGATTTATCAGGTTGAAATCGACATCGCCGCCGTCGCGCCAGCGCGCTGGAAGGCGATCTGTACCGCTTGCGCGGGTTCAGTCGGTTCCCTCGTCGAACTGTTGCAAGGCAAACTTTCCCAGCAGGTAATGGAACGAGTGTGCCGCCCAGCCGATGGGCTGTTTCCAGGGCTCAAGGAAATCAAACTGTCCTGCTCCTGCCCCGACTGGGCCGGCATGTGCAAGCACGTCGCCGCCACGCTGTACGGCGTCGGCGCCCGGCTGGATCACGCGCCTGACTTGTTGTTCACGCTGCGCGGGGTGGATCACAACGAACTCGTGATGATGGATGCCAACCTGCCAATCACCGAAGCGGCGGCCAGCAGCGAGCGCGTACTTGCCGATACCGATATGGCCGCCTTGTTCGGCGTGCTTATCGAGACCGCGCCGCCGCCGGCGAAAAAGCCTGCGGCGAAAAAGCCAGCGGTAAAAAAAGCGCCCGCCAAGGGCAAAGTGCCCGCTAAGAAAAAGGCGAGCGCCGGAGCGCGGCAAAAGGGCTCGCCCGCGCGATCAGGCTCAGCAAAAACGAAAACGGCAAAAAGCGCCAAACCCGTGCGCAAGGCAGGGCGGGCAGGGGCCGTCAAGGCTGGCAAATAGACCAGCTTGACTTTCATTTGGACGCTGGTTTAGTTTCAGATAGACGCAGTTTAAATTTCAAACAGACGAAAGTTAGCTTTCATTTAGACGGCCTCCTGATTACAATTGGCCGCCATGTTGACGCGCCATTCAATCCACACTATCGAGGAAGCCCTGCAAGATACCAGGGTGGTCCTCTTGGCTGGACCCCGCCAATCGGGCAAGACCACGCTGGTCCGCTCGCTGGCGGGGAATGGCCGCGCCTATCTGACGCTCGACGATGTGACTACGCTGGCGGCGGCACAGGCCGATCCGGCGGGGCTCATACGCGGTCTCGATCAGGTCATCATTGATGAAGTGCAGCGCGCGCCCGATCTGCTGCTCGCCATCAAGGAGAGCGTTGACCGGGATGCTCGCCCTGGCCGTTTTCTCATTACCGGCTCCGCCAATCTGATGACGCTGCCGCGCATCGCGGATTCGCTGGCTGGGCGGATGGAGGTCATCCGCCTCCTGCCCCTGGCCCAAGCGGAAATCCTGGCGCGCCCGCCGCCGCCCTTTCTTGCGTCACTCTTTGCCGGGCAGCTTCCCCCCACCGGGCCGCCGCGGCTTGGCGCTGATCTCGTTGAGCTCGTGCTCGCTGGCGGCTACCCCGAAGCGCTCTCCCGCAAGCGTTGGGCTCGCCGCCAGGATTGGTATGACAACTACGTCAATGCGATTGTCGAACGCGACGTGCGCGACATCGCCAACATCGACCAGTTGGAGCACATGCCGCGTCTGTTGCGCGCGCTGGCCGCGCATTCGGGGCAGCTCATCAATCATGCCGGCATTGGCGCGAGCCTGGGCCTTTCCCACGTTACGACGCAAAAATATACCTCTATTTTTGAACAATTATTTTTAGTGCGCCGTTTGCCGCCCTGGCACAACAACGAGCTCAAGCGGCTGACCAAAAAACCCAAGCTGCATTTTCTCGATTCCGGCCTGCTCGCCGCCTTGCGCGGCCTGACGCCAGACAAAGTCGCGGCGGATCGCGGCGCGTTTGGCGCGGTGCTGGAAACCTTTGTTTATGCGGAAATTCTCAAACTCAGCACCTGGGCCGGCGAGCGCTTTTCCTTGAGCCATTTTCGTGACAAAGAACTCGACGAAGTCGATATCGTCATCGAAAACCGGCGCGGTCAGATCGTGGGCCTCGAAATCAAAGCCTCCGCCACCGTGCGCAACGAGGATTTCGCGGGGCTGCGTAAACTGGCCGCGGCGAGCAAAGAAAAATTCGCCTTCGGCGCCGTGCTCTACGACCACGAACAGGCTATCGGTTTCGGCGAACGTCTTGCTGCTTTGCCGCTTGGTAGTTTGTGGGGGTGATAAAGTCGGCGGCGGGGGCTATCTCAAGGGGCAGGGCGGGGTTATCTGTTGTCGTCGTCGTCGCGTTTGGCTTGTTCCACCAGTTCCGGGGCACACCTGTCTTGATGATTCTCAACT
>JAITMI010000097.1 GCA_031277435.1 Pseudomonadales bacterium | reverse complement strand
TGTCTTGGGACAACCCGGTTTTCATAAGAACAGAGAACCTTGTCCTGTAACGCGCACCTGTTGCAAGAGCTTGCCGAAGATCAGAGATTGCCTCTGGCTTTGAGCTCAGCCGCGAATGTCGACAGCGACATGACCAGCGTCAGCGGCGCGTCATCCAGTCTCACGCCTCCGTAGCTTGCATACCAATTCGCCGCTCGATCGTTTTTGGCGTCGATGACAAGAATCGACCCTCCAACCTCGGTGGCGGCGAGGATCGCGCGTCGCGCGGCGGCGCCAAGAAGCTGTCCGCCAAGCCCTTGCCCTTGCACACCGAGATCGGTCGCCAGCCGCGCAAGTCGAAATCCCCCGACATCATGGCGTGGCAGGTCCTTGCGCAGTCCGCCCGGCACTCGTCCGTGATCGAGTTGCGCGGGCGTGATGCTGTAGAAGCCGAGAATTTTTCCGGGTTGGGCGTCATCGATCGCGCAAAACGTCTTGGCGCTGCCGCTTTCATGCGACTGCCGGGCGTACTTGATCAGGAACTCGTTGAGCTGCGCATCGCCGCAGTCAAACCCCTTGCGATCATGCGATTTGCTGATCGGTTCTTCGTGCCATGCCGCAATGGTCATTTGAGAACGGGCATCGCGGCCAGCGCGGCCCTGAGTCTGGCATTGGGCGCCGGCGGGTTTTCGATCAGGTCAAGAATCTTCTGGTGATCGCGCTCTGACAGTTGGATCCTCTGTGCTTCGGCGATCACGGCATCGGCCTCGCGCAGCGCGGCCTGCGTCACGAAATTCGTCATGTCGGCGTGGCGCAGCGCAGCGGCCCGCGCAATGCGCGACTTGGCCTCCGGCGAAATGCGCAGACTCATCCTCTTGTTGTCCTCGACGGCGACGCGGGGCATGGCGCTCTCCTGATTTTGTACACCTTCAAATTGTACATTGATACCCGGCTTTGCTGAAATGTACGTTTTGAAAGCGCGCTGAAGGGACGCGACATCATCATTCGTGCAGAGAGGTGCCTGCGAGTAGCCATCGGCAAGGCGCTTGAACCCGCTGCCCTGCTGTTCTGGTGCAGTCGCATTATGTTTCATCAAGTTACAATCGACGCTGAACAGTGTCAACCGATGCAGTTCAGCAGGACTGGTTTGCCAAGCAAGCCAGACAAGCCAACTGATGAGCTTGGTTACCGGGTACGGATTTCAAAGATCAGATCACCGGACGAAGGTTTCGAGATGACTTATGGAATACGTTTGATGGTTTGGGGCGAGCGCGCCTGCTTCACCCGTCCGGAGATGAAAGTGGAGCGCGTGTCCTACGACGCCCCCACACCGTCGGCCGTACGCGGCGTTCTTGAAGCAATTCACTGGAAGCCGGCGATCCGGTGGCATGTCGATCGAATTCGCGTTCTCAAGCCCATCCGTTTCGAATCGATCCGCCGCAATGAAGTCGGTAGCAAGCTTTCTTCAGCGAGTGCTGCGAAAGCGATGAAGGCCGGCAGCACCGCAGGCTTGGCGAATGTCGTCGACGACGACCGCCAGCAACGCGCCGCGACCGTGTTGCGCGATGTGGCCTATGTGTTCGAAGCCCATTTCGATCTCACGGCCAAGGCCGGACCCGATGATTCAGAGGGCAAGCATCTGGACATCTTCAATCGCCGCGCGCGCAAGGGGCAGTGTTTCCAGATGCCTTGCATGGGGGTGCGGGAGTTCCCGGCGAACTTCCGATTGTTGGAGGCCGATGAAGCGCTTCCTGCCATCGACGACAGCTTGCGATCCGATCGAGATTTGGGATGGATGCTGCACGACATTGATTTCGATCACGGCATGACGCCGCGCTTCTTCCGCGCGCGCATGGTCGACGGCGTGATTGAAGTGCCAGCCTGGAACAGCGAGGCAGTCAAGGCATGATCCTTCAGTCCCTTTACGCCAACTACCAACGCCTGCTGTCTCGTCAGGAACCTGGGCTGTCGGCATTCGGGTACAGCCCGGAAAAGATCAGCTATGAAATCGTGCTGGCTCTTGACGGTGCTGTGGTGGGGGTTAACAACATTCGGGTTACATCAGGCAAGAAGTCTGTTCCGCGTATCCTGGAAGTGCCGCAACCTCCCAAGCGGGCATCTGGTATCAAACCTTGTTTCATGTGGGACAAAACCAGTTATGTGCTTGGTGTCAGTGCAACCAGTCAGCGCGTCGACAAGGAGCACGAAGCATTCAAGGCGTTGCATCGCCAATGCCTGTCGGACCAGACGGACCCTGGACTACGTGCCTTCCTCGCGTTTCTCGATGCCTGGACGCCCGAGCGTTTCCAACCGCCGCAGTTCAAGGGAGAAATGCGGGACACGAATTTCGTCTTTCGCCTTGATGGAGAAAAAGCTTATTTGCACGAACACGCCGCCGCCCAGAAAGTGTGGGCGCGTCTGCTTGGTGGTGACGGCGAAAAGGAGAAATCTTTCGAAGGTCTCTGCCTCATAACCGGCGAGCGTGGGCCTTTGGCGCGCCTGCATCCGCCGATCAAGGGCGTCAAAGGGAAAGGGGCGCAAAGCTCGGGGGCTTCCATCGTTTCCTTCAATCTCGACGCTTTCGGCTCTTATGGAAAACATCAAGGTGAAAACGCGCCGATTTCCGAGCAAGCCGCATTCGCCTACACCACGCTGCTCAACCATCTGCTGCGCCATGGCGAAGACAACCGCCAGCGATTACAGATCGGCGACGCCACCGTGGTGTTCTGGGCGGAAGCCGAGGATGCACAACAAGCGCAGGCCGCCGAATCGCTGTTCCAACTTCTCATCGACCACCGCAGCGACGATGCGCAAGAAGCGGAGAAACTGCACCGGGTACTCGACGATGTGGCACAGGGCCGTCCACGGCCGCTCGCCAGTCTCGATCCGAAACTGGACGAGGGGACGCGTATGTTCGTCCTGGGGCTTGCGCCCAACGTGTCGCGGTTGTCGATCCGCTTCTGGCAAGCTGACACGCTGGAGGTCTTCGTGGAGCGGATGGCCGAACATGAACGTGATCTGCGTATCGAGCCTGTGCCGTGGAAGATCCCGCCGTCTGCATGGCGCCTGGCGCTGGCGACGGCGCCCTCGCGCGAGGGCCGTGCCAAGTCCGACGATGTGGCGCCGCAACTGGTGGGTGAACTGATGCGCGCCGTGCTGAGCGGCGCGCACTATCCGCGCAGTTTGTTGTCCAACGTGTTGATGCGCATGCGCTCCGATGGCGACATCTCCGGCGTGCGCGTGGCTTTGTGCAAAGGAGTCCTGGCGCGCGACCAGCGGCTGGGCGTCAATGATCAGCAAGAGGAGATACCTGTGGGGCTCGATGAAACATCTCTCAATCCCGGCTACAGGCTGGGCCGATTGTTCGCGGTGCTCGAAAACGTGCAGCGCAGCGCCTTGGGCGGCCAGGTCAATGCGACCATCCGTGACCGCTACTACGGCGCCGCTTCGGCGACACCCGCGGCGGTCTTTCCGGTTCTGCTGCGCAACACCCAAAACCATTTGGGGCGCCTGCGCAAAGACAAGCCCGGGCTGGCTGTTTATCTGGAGCGGCAGATCGGCCAGATCGTCGATGGCTTGAGTGACCACCTGCCGCGCAGTCTGCGTATCGAAGACCAGGGCCGTTTCGCCATCGGCTACTACCACCAATCGCAGGCGCGTTTTGCCGGCAAGGACGCCGACGAAGCTGACGCCAATCGGTCCGAATCAGATGTGAACGCCAACCAGGAGGCCGCTTGAAATGACTGCCATCGCTCATCGCCACGAATTCGTTTTTCTTTTCGATGTCACCAACGGCAACCCCAATGGGGATCCGGACGCTGGCAACTTGCCACGCCTCGATCCGGAAACCAATTGCGGTCTGGTCACCGATGTCAGCCTCAAGCGCAAGGTTCGAAATTTCGTCAGTCTCGACAAGGGCGATGCGCCCGGTTATGCGATTTACATGCAGGAAAAAGCCATCCTCAACAACCAGCACGAGCAAGCCTGGAAGGCGCTTGACATTCCGCCCGACGCGAAAGAGCAGTACAAGAAGCTGCCCAAGGACGAAGCCAAGGCGCGCGCACTGACGGCCTGGATGTGCCGGAACTTCTTCGACATTCGCGCGTTCGGCGCCGTGATGACGACGAGCGTCAATGCCGGTCAGGTGCGTGGGCCGGTCCAGATGACCTTTGCCTCTTCGATCGAGCCGGTTGTGCCGCTGGAGATTTCCATCACGCGCATGGCGGTCACGACGCAGCGCGAGGCGGACGAGCAAAGCGGCGACAACCGTACCATGGGGCGCAAGCACATCATTCCTTATGGGCTGTACCGCGCGCATGGCTTCGTTTCGGCCAAGCTGGCCGAGCGCACCGGTTTTTCCGCCGAGGATCTCGACCTGTTCTGGCGCGCGCTGATGAACATGTTCGAGCACGACCGTTCGGCTGCCCGTGGTGAGATGGCCGCGCGCAAGCTGATCGTGTTCGAGCACGAGAGCGCGATGGGAAATGCGCCGGCCCATGTCCTGTTCGATACGGTTCAAGTCGTTCCACCGGCTGAAGGGCCGGCGCGACACTACTCGGACTATCGAGTCAACATCGACCGCGTGGCGATTCCTTCGAGCGTGACGGTTCGCGAACTGCTTTGAGGGGCTTCTGACGTTCTCATGGAGGATTCCATCGAGACGGATGAGCCGGAAATCGTTGTCCCGATTTCCGCGCTTCAGCATTACCTTTATTGCCCGCGTCAGTGCGCGCTGATCCACGTCGAACAACTCTGGGCGGAAAGCCGGCATACCGCCGAGGGCAGGCTGTTGCACGAGGGCGCCGACAAGCCGCGCATGGAGCGGCGGCGTGGTGTTCGCACCGTGACCGGCATGCCGCTGGCTGACGCGGCGCTGGGCATTACCGGCATCGCGGACGTGGTGGAGTTCCACCAGATGGAAGACGGTGAGAGGGTCTATCCGGTCGAATACAAACGGGGCCGTCCCAAGGCGCATCTCGCTGACGAGGTACAGCTTTGCGCCCAATGTCTGTGTCTCGAATCGATGCTGCACACCCGCATTCCCGAAGGTGCGCTGTTCTATGGTGAGACGCGGCGTCGCGTGACGGTGGTTTTCGACGAGGCCCTGCGCCAATTGACGATCGAAACGATCGAGGCGGCGCGCGCCATGCTCGAATCGTCCATCACGCCGCCTGCCGTCTATGTACCCAAACGCTGCGATGCGTGCTCGTTGATCGATCTGTGTCAACCTCGTCTCTTGCAGCGCAAGGAATCGGTATCGACATGGCTTGCGCGGCAACTGGTGGATGGGAGGGAATAAAGACCATGCGACGCCAACTCAATACCCTTTACGTGACGACCGAAGGCGCGTGGCTGTACAAGGATGGCGCCAATGTCGTCATGGAGGTTGATGGTGAACAACGGGCTCGGCTCCCGGTGCACATGCTGGAGAGCATCGTGTGTTTTGGTCGGGTGACGATGTCACCGCCGCTCATGGGTTATTGCGCGGAGCAGGGCATCGGCATCTGCTACCTGACGCCGCACGGCCGTTTCATGGCGCGTGTGGAAGGCCCGGTCTCCGGCAACGTGCTGCTTCGCCGGGCGCAGTACCGGTGCAGCGACGATCCCGTGCGGTGCGCAGCCATCGTCCGGCACACACTGGCGGGAAAGATCCACAACCAGCGTGTCGTTCTGGGGCGGGCATTGCGCGATCATGGCGACAAGCTCTCGCCGGAGCAGGAGTCATCGTTGGCGCATGCTCATAAACGTCTCGCCCGTATTTCCGACAAAGTCATGTTGGAACCCTCCGTGGATGTGCTGCGGGGACTCGAAGGCGAGGCCGCACAGTCCTACTTCAATGTCTTTGATCAACTCATTCGAGTCAGCGGCTCCGCATTGCGCTTCCAAGGGCGCAGTCGGCGGCCTCCGCTTGATGCAGTGAATGCGTTGTTATCGTTTTTGTACACACTGGTCACCCATGACTGCCGCTCGGCGCTGGAGAGCGTTGGACTCGATCCCGCAGTTGGTTTTCTGCACCGCGACCGGCCGGGACGGCCGAGCCTTGCTTTGGATCTGCTCGAAGAGTTTCGCCCATTATTGGCTGACCGCGTGGCACTGTCGTTGATCAATCTGCGGCAGCTCGACGAGCGCGACTTTCAGATCATGGACAGCGGTGCCGTGTTGTTGAGAGAGGAATCGCGCAAAACTGTGCTGACAGCCTACCAAGAACGTAAACGTGAGGAACTTCGCCACGTCTTTGTTGAAGAAAAGGCTGCCATTGGCCTGTTTCCGTTCTTGCAGGCACAACTGCTTGTCCGGCACTTGCGCGGTGATCTCGACGCATATCCGCCCTTTCTCTGGAAGTGAGCTTGCGATGATGGTCCTTGTCAGTTATGACATTCAAACTCGGGATTCCGCTGGAGCACGTCGCTTGCGGCACGTGGCAAAAGCTTGTCAGGACTACGGTCAGCGTGTGCAATTTTCAGTTTTCGAAATTGAAGTGGACCCCGCCCAATGGGTGACTCTCAAAGCGCGGCTGGGTGAAATCATTGACCCTGCGACGGACAGTCTGCGCTTCTACTACCTTGGCAAACAATGGCGTAACAAGGTGGAGCATGTTGGTACCAAGGCTGCACT